>JBOHFY010000147.1:0-2940 GCA_050699895.1 Pseudonocardiaceae bacterium | reverse complement strand
CGCGCGGGCAGCGGCGGCCGCCGCCGCGGCCGAGCGAAGCACCCCGGCTACCGCCGGCGGGTCTCGGCTCGTCTCCGGGGGTGTTCAGTCAGTGATCAATCGGGCGATGGCGCAGCTTGGTGTCCGTTACTCGTGGGGCGGCGGAAACGCCCAAGGACCCACGATCGGTGTTCGAGACGGTGGCGTCGCGGACACGTACGGCGACTACCGCAGGGTCGGCTTTGACTGCTCCGGTCTGATCGTCTACGCCTTCTCCAGCGCTCTGGGCTACGCACTGCCGCATTACACCGGCTATCAGTACAACACTGGCCGCAAGGTCCCGCTCGCTGACAAGCGCCCCGGAGACCTGTTGTTCTGGAGCACCGGCGGAGACATCCATCACGTGGCGCTCTACATCGGCGGCGAGCAGATGATTGAGGCACCATATTCGGGAGCCGCGGTCCACGTCACGCCAGTTCGCTACGCTGAGATCATGCCCTACGCCGTCCGGTTGCTCTGAAGCTGACTGGCGATCGCGTTGGTAGCGCCTGATCTAGACCCGTGCGAGGAGGACCCGTGAGCGACGCCGACAGTGGGGCGTCCCCGCTAGCATCCGGTCCGCCCAGCCCCCCGAGCAACTCCGACCGGCTGGCGACCCCGGCCAAGGACGCGCAGCTGATCGAGCGGACCGTCTTCGAGGTCCAGCGGGTGATCGTGGGGCAAGATCGGTTGGTCGAGCGGATGCTCGTCGGTCTGCTGGCCCGAGGGCACCTCCTGCTCGAGGGCGTGCCGGGGGTAGCCAAGACCCTCGCGGTGGAGACCATCGCCCGGGTGGTGGGTGGCTCGTTCTCCCGCATCCAGTTCACTCCCGACCTGGTTCCCGCTGACATCCTCGGCACCCGCATCTACCGGCAGGGGCGGGAGCGGTTCGACGTCGAGCTGGGGCCGGTGATGGCCAACTTCGTGCTTGCCGACGAGATCAACCGGGCGCCGGCCAAGGTGCAGTCGGCGTTGCTGGAGGTGATGGCCGAGCGGCATGTGTCGATCGGCGGTACCACCTACCCGATGCCGGCGCCGTTCTTCGTGCTGGCCACCCAGAACCCTATTGAGAATGAGGGTGTTTACCCGCTTCCCGAGGCGCAACGCGACCGATTCCTGTTCAAGATCCTGGTGGAATATCCCACGGTCGAGGAGGAGCGAGAGATCATCTATCGGATGGGCGTGCACCCTCCTACGTCCAGCCAGGTGCTCGACCCCACCGAGCTGACCAGGCTGCAAGAGGTCGCCGCTCGGGTATGCGTCCACCATGCCCTGGTCGACTACGTGGTTCGGCTGGTGCTGGCGACCCGCACACCCGCCGAGCATGGCCTGTCCGACGTTGCCGGGTGGGTGGCTTACGGCGCCTCCCCGCGAGCCAGCCTGGGCATCGTCGCGGCGGCCCGCGCGTTGGCGTTGATCCGCGGGCGCGACTACGTGCTGCCGCAGGATGTGGTGGACGTCTCGGCCGACGTGCTACGGCACCGCCTGGTGCTCTCCTATGACGCGCTGGCCGACGGTGTGCCGGTGGAGCACATCGTCACCCGGGTGTTGCAAACCGTGCCGATGCCACAGGTGTCCGCCCGCCCCCAGGGTGTAGGCCCGACCGGATGACGGCGCGGGGCGAGCGGCACCATTGGGCGCCGCCGGCGTTGCGCGAGGGACGCATGGAGAGTGGGCTACGCGCGTTGGAGCTCACGGTGCGGCGTCGGCTGGACGGCCTGCTGCAGGGCAATCACCTCGGCCTGGTACCGGGGCCGGGTACCGAGCCGGGCGAGGCCAGGCGTTACCAGCCCGGCGACGACGTCCGGCGGATGGACTGGGCGGTCACCGCGCGCACCACCGAACCGCATATCCGGGACACCGTCGCGGACCGGGAGCTGGAGACTTGGCTGGCCGTGGACCTGTCGGCCAGCCTCGACTTCGGTACCGCGGAGTGTGACAAGCGAGAGCTCGCGGTGGCAGCCTGCGCCGCCGTGACGCATTTGACCCGGGGCGGCGGGAACCGGGTCGGCGCCGTCGTCAGCACCGGGGCGGACGTGCTGCGGATACCAGCACGGGGCGGTCAGCCGCATGCCCGCGGGATGATTCGCCGGATCGCCGAGCTGCCGCGCGCCGCCGAAGGCCACCGAGGCGATCTAGCCGGGATACTCGAACAGCTGCGCCGCCCACCGCGTCGCCGCGGGCTGGTCGCCGTCATCTCGGACTTCCTCGGTCCACGGTCGGGGGCCGCCTTCGCCTGGGAGCGGCCGCTACGCGGGCTGTCCGGCCGGCACGACCTCATCGCGATCGAAGTGCTCGACCCGCGGGACCTCGAACTGCCCGACATGGGCACGGTGGTGCTCGCTGATCCGGAGACCGGGCGGCAGAAGGAGGTCGTGACCACGCCGTTGCTGCGCCGCGAGTTCGCCGCCGCGGCGGCGGCGCATCGCGACGAGGTGGCCGCGACTCTGCGGCGATGCGGTGCTGGGCGGCTGACGCTGCGCACGGACTCCGACTGGGTGTCCGACATGGTGCGCTTCGCGGTCGGCCGCAAGCGCCACTGGTCGGGAGGTATCACATGAGATGCTCGACCACGAACGAAAGGAGCGCCCGTGGCCCGTTCCGTCCTGGTCACTGGCGGTAACCGCGGTATCGGGTTAGCCATCGCCCGCGCCTTCGCTAAGCAAGGCGATCGGGTTGCTGTGACACACCGTGGCTCCGGCGTGCCCGAGGACGTGCTCGGAGTGCGTTGCGACGTCACCGACAGCGCCGCTGTGGAGGCGGCGTTCGCCGTCGCGGAGCAGGCGCACGGGCCGATCGAGGTGCTTGTCTCCAATGCCGGGATCACCGACGACACGTTACTGCTCAGAATGACCGAAGAGCAGTTCTCGCGGGTGCTCGACACCAACCTCACCGGCGCCTACCGGGTGGCCAAGCGCGCCG
>JBOHFY010000146.1:0-16804 GCA_050699895.1 Pseudonocardiaceae bacterium | reverse complement strand
GGCCAGGTCGATCCACAACACCAGGACGTCCTCGGGGATCGACAGCCGCTTGGCCAGCCGGGCCCGTTCCCGAGGCCCGACCCCACCCTTTTTCAGCGCCGCGATCGACGCCGCGCCAGCTTCGTCGAGCAGGGTCGTCACTCCCCGGAGTGCCTCTTGGGCGGCGGCCTGCGCGGCCCGGCGCGCCGCCGCTTCGTCGGCGCCGGCTGGGGCAATGTCCGGGCGCCCAGTGAGCGTGAGCTCGCGTTCGGCCAGCCACGCGGCGACCGCCACCTCCCTGGGCAATTCAGGCTGGTGGTTGACGGGCAGCAGCAGTCCAGCCGAGATCAGCAGCTCGGTCGGATCACGATCGCCAGCGCCGCGCGGCCGGCGGTAGCCGAACCCTGAGTAGTAGTCGTGATAACCGTGCCGGAACTCCTCGAGCCGCTCCTTGGCCGGCCCCGGCAACCCAGCGATCACCTTAGCCAGCAAGGGTAGATCCGCCATCAGCTCCGACAACCGCGCCGCCAACTCGGGCTTGCGCAGGCCATCCGCGGCGACACCGAACGCGCCGAGGGCGGCGCGCAGGTTCTCCGCGAGGACCGCCCCCGCGAGCTTCGCCACCGGGCGACCGCCACCGATCTGCGCCGACCAGTGCGCCTCCAGCCGTTCCGGCAGGCACAGCACCCCGGAGCGGTCCCAAGCCAGCCCCCGCCCGCACAGCTCGGCCACCGCGGCACCCACCACCGGATCCGGGGCGCCCAGCAGCCGCGCGAGACCCAGCACCGTCGCCGAGGAGCCAAGCGCAACGATGGCCTGCCCGACGATGACCATGTCCCGGTTCACCGAGCGCAACGCCGCACCCAGCGAATCCGCGCCGCTCAGCCGCTGCGCGAGCTGGCTGAAACCACGCGGAACCGGCTGCGCCAGGACATCCGGGCGCGCCTGGAGCACCGCGGTCAACGGCACCTCACCCAGACCGGACAGATACTCGGCAAACGATGCTGGGGCGCGGGACACCGAGACAAGTGATCTTGTACTCACGTCGGCCATTCTGCCGTCAGGTTACTCAGGGGTTCGCACCGGCGTCCGCCAAGCGATCCTCGCGCATAGTGGCTCGTAGCCAGCTCAGTATTGGCAGCGGAGCACGAGCATGGCCCTGGCCGGCATGCGCAGCCTGCCGCCCGGGACGGCGTCGCGCTGTTTGCGTCGCGCGTGGGCCAGCAGCGGGTCCGCGGTGTCCACGACGATCTCCCAGCTCCGGCCATATGCCGAGTCAGGCAGGGTGAAGGCGAGTGACCGGTGGTGGGCATTGATCAGAAGCAGGAAGGAATCGTCGATGATCCGTTCTCCAAGATCATTGTGTTCGGGAATGCCCCGGCCGTTGAGGAAGATCCCGACGGTCTTGGCCACCCCGGCGTTCCAGTCCTCCTCGCACATCTGCTGCCCATCAGGGCGCAGCCAGGCGATGTCCTCAATGCTGGAACCGCGGATCGGGCGGCCCTGAAAGAACCGGCGGCGGCGGAACACCGGATGCGCCGCGCGCAGCCGGGTGAGCCGGGCGGTGAACTCGGTGAGGATCTCGTTCTGCCGGGCGTCGTCCCAGTCAACCCAGCTGATCTTGCCATCCTGGCAGTAGACGTTGTTGTTGCCGTGCTGGGTGCGGCCCAGCTCATCCCCGTGCGCGAGCATCGGAACACCTTGGGAAAGCAACAGGGTGGTCAGCAGGTTGCGTTTCTGGCGTTCCCGCAGCGCGATAATCTTGCCGTCCTCCGTAGGGCCCTCAACGCCGCAGTTCCACGAACGGTTGTGGCTCTCGCCGTCGCGGTTGTCCTCTCCGTTGTCCGCGTTGTGCTTGTGATTGTAGGACACCAGATCGTTCAACGTGAACCCATCGTGCGCGGTCACAAAATTGATCGAAGCGATGGGACGGCGGTTGTCGGACTCGTAGAGATCCGACGAGCCGGTGAACCGGGAGGCGAACTCGGCCAGCGTGGCCGGTTCGCCGCGCCAGAAATCGCGCACGGTGTCGCGGTACTTGCCGTTCCACTCCGTCCACAGCGGCGGGAAGCCGCCGACCTGGTAGCCGCCCTCGCCGACGTCCCATGGTTCAGCGATCAGCTTGACCTGGCTGACCACCGGGTCCTGGTTGACCAGGTCGAAGAACGCTGAGAGTCGGTCCACCTCATGGAACTCCCTGGCCAGCGTGGCCGCGAGGTCGAAGCGGAACCCGTCGACGTGCATGTCAAGCACCCAGTACCGCAGCGAGTCCATGATCAGCCGAAGCGACTCGTGGTGCCGGACGTTGAGGCTGTTGCCGGTGCCGGTGGTGTCGTAGTAGTGCTTCAGGTCGCCCCCGACCAGCCGATAGTAGGCTGAGTTGTCGATACCCCGGAACGACAGCGTCGGCCCGAGATGGTTGCCCTCGGCGGTGTGGTTGTACACCACATCAAGAATGACCTCGATCCCCGCCCGGTGCAGCGAACGGACCATGGCCTTGAATTCCTGCACCTGCTCACCCCGGGTGCCGAAACAAGCGTAGTCATTATGCGGGGCGAAAAAGCCGATGGTGTTGTAACCCCAGTAGTTGGACAACCCGCGCTGGGCGAGTGTGGAGTCGTGCACAAACTGATGCACCGGCATCAGCTCGACCGCAGTCACCCCGAGCTCGCGGAAATGTTTGATCATGACCGGGTGAGCGAGGCCGGCGTAGCTGCCGCGGACATCATCGGGGATCTGCGGGTGGCACATCGTCATGCCCTTGACGTGCGCCTCGTAGATCACCGTCTCCTGATAGGGAATACGGGGCGGCCGGTCATCGGACCAGTCGAAGAATGGGTTGATCACCACCGAGGTCATCGCGTAGGGCGCGGAGTCGGCGTCATTGTAGGAGTCCGGTTCACCGAACCGGTAGGCGAACAGCGCCTCGTCCCACTCGATGCGGCCGTCGATCGCCTTGGCGTACGGGTCAAGCAGCAGCTTGCTCGGGTTGCAGCGCAGACCCGCCGCCGGGTCGTACGGGCCGTGCACCCGGTAGCCGTAGCGCTGGCCGGGGCCGACTCTCGGCAAGTAGCCGTGCCAGACCAGGCCGTCGCGTTCAGGCAGCACGAGCCGCGTCTCGGCGCCCGCGTCGGTGAACAAACACAGCTCAATCCGCTCCGCGGCCTCGGAGAAGATCGAGAAGTTGGTGCCGCCACCGTCATAGGTCGCGCCCAGCGGGTAAGGCGAACCAGGCCAGATGTCCATAAACCCTCCCCCGAGATCCACGCTGCTCCTCCGGCGCGACGCAGCCGCCGAATTACTAGTCATACAGGTCCTGGTGGGCCGGCGGCGAGCAGGCGCTCGATGGCGGCCAGCTTGATGCACGTGACCAGCCCGTTCAACGCCTCGGCCAGCTCCGGCAGGGGCGGATAGGTGGGCGCGAGCCGGATCACCCGGTCGTCGGGGTCCTTGCCGTACGGGAACGGCGCGCCCGCCGCGGTCAGCGCGATGCCGGCGCCAGCGGCCAGCTCGACGACCCGGCTGGCGCAGCCGTCCAGCACGCTGAGGGTGACGAAATAACCGCCCTCGGGCACGGTCCAGGTCGCCACCCCGCTGTCGCTGAGCTGATCGGCCAGCGTGCGCTGGACGAGGTCGAACTTCGGCTTGAGCAGCGCGCGATGCCGGTCCATATGGGCGTGCACCCCGGCCGCGGTCTGCAGAAACAGCGCGTGCCGCAGCTGGTTGACCTTGTCCGGGCCGACCGTGCGCTTGGCCAGGTGCCCGAGCAGCCAGTCCACATTGGCCACGGACGCGCCGTAGAAGGCCACCCCGCCGCCCGCCAGCGTGATCTTCGACGTGGAGCCGAACACGAACGGCCGGTCGGTATACCCCGCGTCGGTGGTCAGCCGCAGGATGTCGGCGACCTCGTGCCGGGCCTCGGTCAGATGGTGCACGGCGTAGGCGTTATCCCAGAAGACCCGGAAGTCAGCGGCGGCGGTACGCATCCGGGCCAGCGCGGCGACGGTCTGCTCGGAGTACCGGACGCCGGAGGGGTTGCTGTATTGGGGCACGCACCAGATCCCCTTGATCCTGGCGTCCGCCGCGGCTAGCCGCTGGACCTCGTCCATGTCCGGGCCAGTCACGTCCATCGGCACCGGGATCATCTCGATGCCCAGCTTCTCGCAGATCGCGAAGTGCCGGTCGTAGCCAGGCACCGGGCACAGGAACGCCGTCCCGGTGCCCAGTCCCCACGGTCGCGCCGACCCGGGCACCCCGAACAGCACGGCGTGCACCAGACACTCGTGCATCAGTTCCAGACTGGAGTTACCGAACGCGATCAGCTGCTCGACGGGCACCTGGAGCAGTTCGCCGAAGATCTCGCGCAGCTCCACCAGCCCGCGCGGGCCTCCGTAGTTGCGGGTGTCGGTGCCATCGCTGGCCAGGTGCTTGCCAGCTCCCGGCAGCCCTAACAGCGGCTCGGACAGGTCCAGCTGTTCAGCCGAGGGCTTGCCCCTAGTAAGGTCGAGAGCGAGCCCCCGCGCTTGCAGCGCCTCGTACTCGCCGTACAGGTCATCGCGATGCCGGATCAGTTCGCTGGTGGGCAGCTGGGTCATGTTCACGTCTCCATCATCCTTGATCTCCAGTCACGAGCCGGAGCGGGCGTCAGCTCCAGCCGCGAGTAGTAGAGTAGTAGTCGTCAGTCGATGGTCGGGATCTGCGCCGACGAACCGGCATCCGCTAGTCTCGGCGGCCAAGCGCACCGTGGACAAGCTCATCAGGGAAGGCCAACGCCATGACCACGCGTTCCGGTAACGAGCGGCATCATTTCGCGAACTACATGTCTTCACCAACCTCGTCGTTCACCGAACTATTGGCGGAGTACCACCCGGATGCGTTGCCCTGGTCACGCGCGTCCGGCACGCTAGCGTCGCACGAGACACCACATGGCACAACCATTGTCGCACTCCGGTTCGCGGACGGCGTGATCATGGCCGGCGATCGGCAAGTGACGAGCGGAACAATGATCAGCTACCGATACGGAGAAAAAGTTTACCCGGCCGATAACTCATCGTGTATCGGGGTCGCCGGGGTCGCCGCGCTAGCCTTCGAGATGGCGCGGCTTTTCCAGGTCGAACTCCTGCACTACGAAAAAATCGAAGGCGTTCAGCTCTCCCTCAAAGGTAAGGCGAACAAGCTCGCTGGGATGATCCGGAGCAATCTCGCAATGGCCATGCAGGGATTGGCTTCGGTGCCGCTCTACGCCGGTTACGACGCCGATTCCGGAATGGGCCAGATCTTCAGCTACGACGCGGTGGGTGGTATGAGCGAAGAGTATTCGGGATACCACTCGATCGGTTCCGGTTCACTCTTCGCGCTCGGCAGCCTGAAAAAGCTTTATCACGCGAGCCTCGGCGAACAGGACGCGATCACAGTCGCCCTGGAAGCCCTGTATGACGCGGCCGAAGGGGATACCGGGACCATGGGGCCGGATCTGGCCCGCGATATCTACCCCATCGTGCACGTCGTGACCGCCGAGGGAGACCGTACCCTGCCCGATGCGGAAACCGGGGCCATCTCCCGGCGCATCGTCGACCGGCGACGGAGTGAGCCGAACGGACCCAGGGCGACCGTTGGGCCGTGACCGCTCGCGGGCGGCTCACGCAGGCCGCGGTTCGGTGACTGACGATTCACCCGCAGGAGCAATGTGACCGCGTCGAAACCTGCCTGATACAGGCCTGTTCGATGCTAGGTTCGGAGGTGATCCGAAGGATGCCCACCCGGAACCGGCGTATGCATACTCCTGTTCCCGTCTCACCTCTTCCGGCCACGGGCGCGGGTGGACAAGGTGGTATGCCGACGGTGCGGTGGGACGAGTATCGCAGCCCCGGCTGCTGGGACGAGATGCTCGTGGACGGACGCGCGCGCGAGGCCAGCAGCGGCGTCGTGCACTACCTCAGCGCTCTGGGTGACGAGCTGCACGAACGCCAACGGGCGGCGGAACTGGCGATCAAGGCCATGGGCATCACGTTCACCGTCTACGCCGACGCCGAGAACCACGACCGGGCATGGCCCTTCGACGTGATCCCCCGGGTGATCTCCACCCAGGAGTGGAGCGGGATCTCAGCGGGGCTGGTGCAACGGCTGACCGCCTTGAACATGTTCATCGACGACCTGTACGGGCAAGGCAAGGTCGTCACCGACGGAGTGCTACCAGTGGAGGTGCTGGCCGACTCAGCGAACTTCCGGCCGCAATGCGTCGGCGTGCGCCCGCCGGGCGGGGTGTGGGCGCACGTCTGCGGCAGCGACCTAGTCCGTGACTCCGACGGCACAATTTACGTGCTGGAGGACAACCTGCGGGTGCCCTCAGGGGTGTCCTACATGCTGGAGAACCGGCTAGTCACTAAGCGGGTGTTCGCTGATTTGTTCCGCGACCTCGACATCCATCCGGTCGACAGCTACCCGAACCGGCTGCATGAGCTGCTCGCCGCGCTGTCACCGCGAAACACTGGGTGGCCAACCATCGCGGTGCTCACCCCCGGTGTCTACAACTCGGCGTACTTCGAGCACGTCTTCCTCGCCCGGCAGATGGGCGCCTACCTGGTCGAGGGCAGCGACCTCGTGGTCGACGCCGACGACTGTGTCTATGTCGGCACCGTTGGCGGATCAGTCCGGATCGACGTGATCTACCGCAGGATCGATGACCTGTGGCTCGACCCCGAGGTATTCCGGCCAGACTCGCTGGTCGGGGTGCCTGGCCTCACCCGGGCCTGGCGGGCCGGCAATGTCGCCATCGCCAACGCGCCTGGCGCCGGAGTGGCCGACGACAAGGTCGTCTACGCCTTCGTACCCGAGCTGATCCGCTATTACCTGGGCGAGGATCCGAAGATCGCGAACGTGCCCACCTACCTGTGCTACGACGACGCGCAGCGCAGCCACGTCCTGGCCAATCTCGGCGAGCTGGTCGTCAAGCCGGCGAACGAGTCGGGTGGCTGCGGGATCTTCGTGGGGTCGATGGCGACCCGCGCCGAGAAGGAGAACGTGCGAGCCCTGATCGAGGCCGACCCGCGCAACTACGTCGCCCAGCCGATCCTGGCGCTGTCGACGGCACCGACGCTGCGCACCGGCCGGGTCGTCCCCCGCCACGTCGATCTGCGGCCCTTCATCCTCTCCGGTGAGCGGTCCTACGTGACCCAGGGCGGACTCACCCGCGTCGCTCTCGACGAGGGCTCGCTGGTGGTGAACAGCTCGCGGGGTGGCGGCAGCAAGGACACCTGGGTCCTGGACCCCACGGTGCAAGGAGTTCGGCTAGCCGACAGCACGAGCTGAGATAGTAAGGGGCCCACGATGTTGCTCTCACGGTTCGCCGAGTCGCTGTACTGGGCCGGGCGGTACCTCGAGCGGGCCGAAGCGACCTCGCGAATGATCAAGGTCCATACCGAGCTGTTTCTCGACCTGCCCCGCTGCGCGGGTGTGGGCTGGTCGCCGTTGCTCGCGGTGACCGGCAGCAGTGAGGAGTTCCTCGACCACCACATCGGGCCCGAGGAGGAGGACGTGGTGGCTTTTTTGGCCACCGACCCGAAGAATCTGGGCTCGATCCTGGCCAGCATCGCGCAGGCGCGGGTCAGCCTGCGGATGAGTCGGGTGGTGCTGCCGAGCTCGTCATGGGAGGTGGTCAACGACCTGCACGAGTGGGCCACCGCCAGCTCGGCGGAGGCGATCGACCGGCGGACCCGCCTGCGGTGGATGGACAGCGTGATCTCCGACTGCCAGCTGCTGACCGGCCTGTTCGCCGGCACCATGTGCGACGACGAGGCATACGCGTTCCTCCAGATCGGCCGCCACCTCGAACGCGCGGACATGACCACCCGGGTCCTCGACGTCCAGGCCGGGATTCTCCTCAGCCAGCCTGATGACGGCGCGCCCTACCGCGATGTGACCTGGATGAGCGTGTTGCGGTCGCTGTCGGCCCATCAGATGTTCCGCCGCAGCGCGGGATGCGGGGTGTCCGGGCCCGCGGCGCTGCGCTTCCTCCTGCAGGACGCGCAGTTCCCGAGGTCAGTGGAGTTCTGCCTGACCGTGGCCTCCCGCGCGTTGCGCCAGTTACCCCGAGCCACGCTGCCGCTGGCCAGCTGCGCGAAGGTCCGGGCGAGGCTGCGTGAGCTCGCGGTCACCGATCTCGCGACGCCGGGTGATCTACACGAGCTCGTCGGGGGTCTGGAGTCTGGTATCGGCGAACTGCACGACGTGCTGGTGGAGGCATACTTTCGGCTGGCGATCCCAGGCAGGGCCGAGCCGGCAATGGTCGAGCTGTCCTGACGGGAGTCGAGTTGTCCATTCACGTCGCCATTGAGCACCAGACGTCGTACCGCTTCGACCGTGCGGTCCGGGTGGCGCCCCATGTCGTGCGGCTGCGCCCGGCGCCGCACTGCCGCACCCCGGTGCTGTCCTACTCGTTGCGGGTCGAACCCGGCGGCCACTTCCTGAACTGGCAACAGGACCCGTTCGGCAACTACCTGGCCAGGCTGGTGTTCCCTGAGCCGGTGCGCTACCTGACCGTCACCGTCGACCTCGTCGCGGACCTGACCGTGATCAACCCGTTCGACTTCTTCGTTGACCCGGGGGCGCAGCGTTACCCGTTTCACTACGAGCCGGCCATGCTCCGCGACCTCGCGCCCTACCTGGCCGACGAGCCACCGGGGCCGCTGCTGAGCGGGTGGCTCGCCGGGCTGGGTCACCGGCTCACCGACGACATTCCGATTAACGATTTCCTGGTTCAGATCAACCAGCGGTTGCGGGGCGATGTCAACTACCTCACCCGGATGGAAGCCGGCGTGCAGAGCCCCGAAGAGACGTTGCGGCGCCGCCGCGGCTCATGCCGGGACAGCGCATGGCTGCTGGTGGCGATCCTGCGCCAGCTGGGTCTCGCGGCGCGGTTCGTCTCCGGGTACCTCATCCAGCTCGTCGCCGACCAGCCGCCGCTGCGCGGCCCGGCCGGACCCCGCGAAGACTTCACCGACCTGCACGCCTGGACCGAGGTCTACGTGCCCGGGGCGGGGTGGATCGGGCTGGACCCGACGTCCGGGTTGTTCGCCGGCGAGGGTCACCTGCCGCTGGCCGGCACACCGGAGCCCTCCAGCGCGGCTCCGGTCACCGGCTCCCTCGACTCGTGCGAGGTCACGTTCTCCCACGTCAACCGCGTGCGCCGGGTACACGAGAGCCCGAGGGTCACCCTGCCCTACACCGACGAGCAGTGGGCCGGCATCGACGCGCTGGGCACCGCGGTAGACGCCGACCTGAGCGCCGGCGACGTCCGGCTCACCCACGGCGGGGAGCCGACATTCGTCTCAGTTGACGACATGGAGGCTCCGGAGTGGACCATCGCGCCTGATGGTCCCGGGAAGCGCGAGCTCGCCTGGCGGCTGGCTGGCCGGCTCGCCGACCGCTTCGCGCCCGGCGGGCTGGCGCAGGTCGGGCAGGGCAAGTGGTATCCGGGGGAACCACTGCCGCGCTGGCAGATCGGGATCTTGTGGCGAGCCGACGGCGAGCCGCTGTGGCGGGCGGCGGAGTTACTGGCGGACCCCTGGACGCCGGGCAAGACCAGCGACGACGATGCCCAGCGGCTGGCGCTGGCCATCGCCACGCGGCTGGGCATCCCGCCCGAGTACTGCGTGCCCGCCTACGAGGACCCGCTGGACCGGTTGGCGGCCGAAGCCCTGCTGCCCGACGGGCCGCCACCGGCATACGACCTCGACCCGACCGACCCGGCGCTGGCCGACGCCCACACCAGGGCCCGCATCGTCGCTGAGCTCGACGCTGATCTCGGCAGGCCGAAGGGCTGGGTCATCCCGGTGCACCGGATTCACCGCGACGGCGGTGGGTGGGCCACCACCCGGTGGTCGCTGCGCCGCAAGCACCTCATGCTGCGTCCTGGCGACTCACCGCTGGGCCTGCGGCTGCCCTTGGCCTCGCTGACCTGGCGCAAGGCGCCCAACGAGGCCGAGCGCTCCCCGTTTGAGCAGCGTGGTCCGCTGCCTGCCGGGCTGTTGGGCACTGGGCCGCTGGCGCCGGCCAGAGTCGTCCCGCCGGAGCAGGCGCCACCCACCTCGCTGTGCGTGGAGCGCCGCGAGGGGCGGCTGCACGTGTTCCTGCCCCCGCTGGAGCACCTGGAGCACGCCGTCGAGCTGCTGGCGCACGTCGAGGCCGCAGTCACCGAAGTGGGCCAGCCGGTGGTGATCGAGGGCTACCCGCCGCCGGTCGACCCTCGGCTGCGCTACCTCATCGTCAGCACCGATCCCGGAGTGATCGAGGTGAACGTGCATCCCGCAGCGAGCTGGCGCCAGCTCGTCGACATCGTGAGTGGGCTGTACGACCAGGCTCGCCAGGTTGGCCTGGGCACCGAAAAGTTCGACCTGGACGGCACGCACACCGGGACCGGGGGTGGCAACCACGTCACCCTCGGCGGGCCGACACCGGCGGACAGCCCCCTGCTGCGCCGCCCTGACCTGCTGCGCAGTCTGATCACCTACTGGCAGCACCACCCGTCGCTGTCCTACCTGTTCTCGGGCCGCTTCATCGGCCCGACCAGCCAGGCGCCCAGAGTCGACGAGGGACGCGACGAGGCGCTCTACGAGCTGGAGATCGCCTTCGCCGAGCTGGAGCGCCACGGCCACGACGCCCGGCCGTGGCTGCCCGACCGGCTGTTGCACCACCTGCTCGTCGACGTCACCGGCAACACCCACCGCGCGGAGTTCTGCATCGACAAGCTGTTCAGCCCCACCGGCGAGCGTGGCCGCCTGGGCTTGCTGGAGCTACGCGCGTTCGAGATGCCACCGCACCCCAGGATGGCGCTGGTGCAGGCGTTGCTGGTACGTGCCCTGGTGGCCCGCTTCTGGCGGCAGCCCTACACGGGGCCACTCGTGCGATGGGGCACCGAGCTGCACGACCGGTTCCTGCTGCCCGCCTTCGTGGCGGCCGACATCGCGGAGGTCATCGAGGACCTGCGCCGGCACGGCTACCCGTTCGAGCGGGCCTGGGTAGCGCCATTCCTCGAGTTCCGCTTCCCGCTGATCGGGTCAGTCCAGGTAGCCGGTACCGCGATCGAGCTGCGCACCGCGATCGAACCGTGGCCGGTGCTGGGAGAGGAGATCTCGGCCACCGCCCCCGCCCGCTACGTCGACTCCTCGGTCGAGCGGCTGCAGGTCCGCGTCACCGGGATGACCGAGGGCCGCCATCTGGTGACCTGCAACGGCGTCGCCGTGCCACTGCGGCCCACCGGAACCCGCAGCGAGCTCGTGGCCGGAGTGCGATATCGGGCCTGGCATCCGCACTCCGCCCTGCACCCGACGATCGGCGTGCACGCCCCCCTGGTGTTCGACCTCATGGACCGCTGGAACGGGCGCTCTCTGGGCGGCTGCACCTACCACGTGTCGCATCCCGGGGGCTTGAGTTACGACCGAGCGCCGGTGAACGCCAACGAAGCCGAGACCCGCCGCGCCAGCCGGTTCCGGCCGGACGGCCATACGCCAGGGCCCGTCGATCTCGCCAGCCGCGCGCTGCTCTCAGCACCCGATGGTGAGTACCCTTACACGGTGGACCTGCGGCGAGTGAGATGACGTGCCCTCCGAGCCGGCGACTGCCACCCCGATCGGACTCCTCGCCGGCTACCACCCGCTGGGAGCAGTCCACGACGAGATGGTCGACGGCACCGGAGGGTTGCGCGAGCAGTGGAGGCACGTCGGCCGGGTGCTCGACGGCCTGGGCCGCCACGAGCTGACCCGGCGCCGCGCTGAGGCGGCCCGCCTGCTCGCGGGCGACGGCGTCACCTACCACGTCCCCGCTGACGTAACCGGCATCGGGCAGCGGTGGGAGCTGGACCCTGTTCCGATGCTGATGAGCAGCGAGCAGTGGGGCGACATCGAGCGTGGTGTCATCCAGCGCGCGGAGCTGCTGAACCTTGTCCTGGCCGACCTCTATGGCCCCCGCGAGCTGCTGAGCCGGCGTCTCGTGCCACCCGAGCTGGTGTTCGGCCACCCCGGCTTCCTGCGGGAATCCGACCAGATCCGGATTCCCGGCTCTCAGCAGTTGTTCGCTTGCGCGATGGACCTGGCCTGTGACGCCACCGGCGTGTATCGAGTGCTGTCCGACCGTACCCAGGCGCCGACCGGCGCGGGGTACGCGCTGGAGAACCGGGTGGTCGTCTCGCGGGTGCTCCCCAGCATGTACCGCGACGCGCAGGTGCACCGGCTCGCCCCGTTCTTCCGCACGCTGCGTTCGGCGCTGCAGGCGGCGGCGCCGCCGACGGCAACCAACCCTCGGATCGTGGTGCTGACGCCGGGCCCGTGGAGCGAGTCGGCGTTCGAGCACGCGTTCCTCGCTTCCTACCTCGGCTATCCGCTGGTCGAAGGCGCCGATCTCACGGTGCGCGAGGGCCGGGTGTGGTTGCGCTCGCTCGGGCGACTGGAGGCGGTGGACGTGATCCTGCGCCGGGTCGACAGTTCCTACTGCGACCCGCTGGAGCTGCGCCCTGAGTCTCGCCTCGGGGTCCCTGGCCTGGTGGAGGCCTGCCGGCTGGGCAGCGTGTCAGTCGTGAACACGCTGGGCAGCGGGGTGCTGGAAAATCCCGGCCTGCTGCCGTTGCTGCCCCGGCTATGCGAGCACCTGCTCGGCCAGCCACTGACGTTGGCGTCGGTGCCGACGTGGTGGTGCGGCGAGCGGGACGGGCGAGCGCACGTGCTGGGGCACCTTGAGGCGCTCGTGGTGAAGTCGATCGCGCGCGAGCCGGGAGCGCAGACCCTGCTCGGCTGGGAGCTCAGTGCCGCCCAGCGTGACGAGCTGCGCCGCCGGATCG
Organism: Pseudonocardiaceae bacterium; assembly: GCA_050699895.1. Classification (GTDB taxonomy): domain Bacteria; phylum Actinomycetota; class Actinomycetes; order Mycobacteriales; family Pseudonocardiaceae. The sequence continues at coordinate 3,996 of JBOHFY010000146.1, read as the reverse complement.
AGGCTCACCCACACGGCTGGGTCGGCCAGGAACGGCTGGAGCTGGGCACCGCGCCCGCACTAACCGAGGACGGACTGGTGCCTCGCCGGGCCGTGATGCGGGCATTCCTGGTCGCCCGCCATGAGTCCTACGTCGCGATGCCGGGCGGCCTCGCCAGGGTCGCGGCGGCCTCCGACAGCGCATTTGACAGCGCGTTAGGCAGCGCATTCATCGCCAACCAGACCGGTGCACTGAGCAAGGACATCTGGGTGCTGGCCTCCGAGCCGGAGGATCTCGCCGGCTTCTGGCTGCAGCCCGCCGCGCCGGTCTTCTTGGAGCGCGCGACGTCCTCCCGCGCCGCCGAGAACTTGTTCTGGCTGGGCCGCTACGCGGAGCGCGCAGAAGCCACAGCCCGCCTGCTGCGGGTGGTCGGCGACCGGCGCAACGACTTCCCGGACAGGGTCAACCCAGCGGGCAGCGCGTGCCTGCGGTCACTGCTCGTCGCGTTGACGGAGGTCACCAGGACACATCCCGGCTTCGGCTCCCATGACCCCGACGTCGACCACGAGCTACTCACCCTGATGATCGACGCGAGGCGTCCTGGCACCCTCGCCTTCGCCGTGCGCTGCCTGCGCGATGCGGCATACCCGGTGCGCGACCAGCTTTCCGCCGACACCTGGCTGGTCATCGGGGAGCTCGAGCGTGAACTGCTGGAGCCTGCCGCAGCCGGTGCCGCGCTGGCGCCGGGCACCCTGCCTCGGGTGTTGACCAGCCTGCTCGCCCTCAGTGGCCTGGCCGGCGAGAGCATGGTACGCGACCACGGCTGGCGGTTCATGGACGCCGGGCGGCGCCTGGAACGAGGTATCCAAGTCTGCGCGCTGCTGCGCTCCACAGTCACCGTCGCCCACGACACGGCCACTGACAGCCTGCTGCTGGAATCGGTGCTCACCGCAGCCGAGAGCATCATCACCTACCGGCGCCGTTACCGTTCACACGCCCAGCTCGCGACCCTGCTGGACCTCCTGCTGCTCGATCCCGATAACCCCCGCTCAACCGGCTATCAGATCAACCAGCTCAGTGAGGACGTGACCGCGGTCGCCCGTCGGGACAGCACCGCGGGTCGGGATGGACCCGGTCGGCTGACGGAGGCGCAGCGGCTGGTACTCGAGACTTCGACCGCGCTGCGGCTCACGGATCTCGCCCCCTTGGCCGAGGTCGATCGTGACGGCCGGCGCCCCCGGATCGAGGCCTTCCTGGACCGCATCATTGGACTGCTGGAGCGAACCAGCGATGCACTGGACACCGCGCACTTCACCCACCTGCCCCCACAGCAGTCACTGCCGGCGCCGGAGCCGGTGCCGGCCGACCCAGATGACGACATCTACCTGCGGTTGGTGTGATCACCCATGACGTACCAGGTCACCCACCGCACCGAGTACCGCTACTGCTCGCCAGTGTCGTCGAGCTTCGGCGAGATCGTCATGCTGCCTCGCGACCTGCCAGGCCAGGTGTGCGTGCACAGCCAGCTCACGATCGATCCGCAGCCGCAGGACCTGCGCGAGCGGCTCGACTTCTTCGGCAACCGAACCTCGTACTTCGCCGTCCTCGCGCCGCATACCCGGCTGTCAGTCACCGCCACGAGCATGGTGCGGGTAAGTGGCCGGCGCGTTGAGCTAGCAGCGGTCCGCGACACTCCATGGGAGCAGGTCCGCGACCGAATCCGAGCCGGCCCCGACGCAACCCGCGACCCCGACGCGCTGGACGCCCACCAGTTCGTGCTCGACTCGCCGCTGGTGAGCACCTCCGAACAGCTCGCGGGGTACGCGGCGCCGTCGTTTCCGGCCGGAGCGCCAGTACTGGCCGCCGTCAGCGACCTGTCGTCGCGGATCCACCGCGACTTCGACTTCGCCCCGGGGGCAACCCACGTCAAGACGACGATCGAGGAGGTGCTCGAACGCCGGGCGGGAGTGTGCCAGGATTTCGCGCACGTCGCGATCGGATGCCTGCGCTCGCTCGGGCTGGCCGCCCGGTACGTCAGCGGGTACCTGGAAACCACACCGCCACCGGGGCAGGCACGCCTGGTGGGAGTCGATGTATCCCACGCCTGGGCGTCGGTCTTCGTGCCCGACGCCGGCTGGGTCGACATCGACCCCACGAACGACCAACTGATCAACGACCGCTACGTCACGACCGCGTGGGGCCGCGACTACACAGACGTGCCCCCCCTCAAGGGCGTGATCTTCACCCAGGGCGACAAACACGACCTGCGAGTGACCGTCGACGTCGTGCCGGTGGACAAGTCGGAGTAATCGAGCGTCAGCTGAGCTCCTCGTCAGCGTGCACAACCATCGTCTCCAGATAGGGAGCACCGAACGTCGTCGCCATGGCCACATCAGAGGCGTCACGTCCCCGCCCTATCACGATGCGCCCTTTGCGTCGCATGTTGTTGCGGGGATCGAAGGTCCACCAGCGCTGCCCGAGCCAGACCTCCATCCAGGCCGCGAAGTCCATCGGCGCCGGGTCCGGGGGAACATCGAGATCGGGCAGGTACCCGAAGACGTAACGCGAGGGAATGTTCAATGCCCGGCAGAATGAGATCGCCAGATGAGTGTAGTCCCGGCAGACTCCACGTCCGGCCGCATTCACGTCCGCGGCGGTCGATCGTGTGGTGGTGCTCCCGTACTGAAACATCAGATGATCATGGACGTAGTCGCAGACCGCCTGCACGCGGCGGTACCCCGGAGCAAGCCCACCGAAACGGGACCACGCCTCGTCTCCCAGCACGTCGGGCAAGCAGTAACGACTCGGCAGGAGGTAGTGCAAAGTGTCATCCGGCAGAGCGTCAGGCGCCCACTCCGGGACCTCCTCATCGGCGTCCTCAGTGGCATCCGGACACGCGGCCACGGCGTCGTAGCCAAAGCTCGACCGCCCAGCCGGCAGCACCGCACGCACACACGGGTTGCCATACAGATCGGTGTAACCCCGGAACGGTATCACCGGCTCCGAAGACCACTGCTCAGCCTCGATCCCGATCAGCCGCGACTCACCCGGCCGCACTTGAAAGATCACCGGCGTATCCACCGCGGCCACATAGGTGAAATTGCACCCCACCCGAATTCGGCGCAAGCCCATCACCACATCATCCCTGCCCAGTGTCACCCGGCGTTACGGGGGGGGTTTCGCTTCCCACACCACAGTCATGCCCTCGCCGCGCAGCCACACCCGGTCCAGCTGCCTACGACGGTACCGCTGCAGGCAGCTACCTGAGACCTCCGGCGAGTAGACGTCGAACACGTCGCCCCGCCGGCCGTAGACCAGGACCGCGTGGCAGTCCACCTCGCCCCGGTCGTTGTCGAGGGAGACCCACACCAGGCGGCCGCGGTCCAGGGCGTCGCGGATGTCGGCGAGCGTGGGTTGACGGTGCTCAGTCCGCAGCCTGGCGCCGAAGGCGCTCAACTCCCGCGCCGCGAGACACTCGCGGCGGTGCCGCTCTAACCGATGCGGCGTCCAGTACTCCTTCCACGAGGAGTCCCACTCCTGACTGTAGTAGCGCCTCAGGTAGTCGAGGCCCTCCCGCAGGAACCGCTCAGGCTCATAGGCGCACACCACGTGCAGGGACAGCCCTTGCTGGAGCAGGAAGCGCCTGGCCTCGGCACGCTGTGCACCGACGCCTGGCTCCCGGCCAACCTCGCGATCAACCCACCGCAGGTCCGGGGCGTCGGTGACCCCTGCCACGTACAGAATGGTCGCGGTGACACAGGTCAAACATGAATTGTCGTCCACCTGATGCAGGTCCAGCGGTTCTCGCTGGCGCATGACGATGGTCACGGCACGCTCTCCACAGGCAATTGTACGTCTCCTGCCTACCTCGCCGTCGACCCACGATCACTGTTGTACACTCACAACGTGGTCAGTAGTGGGCCACCGCCAGGTGGCCGATGCGCACCTGCTGGCGCTCTCTCGTTGCCGCGGTGTGCGCTTGGTCACCTTCGATGCCGCGCTCGTCACGCTGGCGAG
>JBOHFY010000145.1:0-3463 GCA_050699895.1 Pseudonocardiaceae bacterium | reverse complement strand
AGCACCCAGGTGCTCGGTGTGGGAGAGCACGTTGAGTTCGTTGTCGTGTACCGGGAGAGCGAGCGCCGGGCTGAGGGCGGCGTTGATGAGGCCGTGCTGGTCGGTGTGGGTGATCGCCGAGTCGTGGTTGAACGAATCCTGGTTCTCGAGGCTGTGGTTGAAGGACTCGTCGCTGACGAACTGGTGGTTGAAGGAGTCTGTGGTGGCGTGGTGGTGCGAGTTGTCGTTGTTGGAGTCGATGGTGGTGGTGTGCTCCGATTCCCGGTTGTGTGAGTCATTGAAGGAGTCACGGGTCGTGGTGTCGTGCGAGTCGCGTGGTGCGTTCTCCAGCGCGCTGCCGCCGGTGGCGACGTTGCTGTTGTGGGGATCTGTGACGTTGCCGGCGTTGTCGTGCCCGGCGACGCCGCCGTGGTCGGCGACGTTGTTGCCGTTGAACGAGCCACGGACGGAGTGATCGTAGGAGGTGTTGCCCACGCTGTTACCGTCGCCGACGATGTTGTCGTTACCGTTGGCCACCGGGCCGGTGAGATCACCGCCCGCGGCCACGGAGTGATCCGTCGCGGTCACCGAGTGGTCATCGAAGCGTTGGGCCAGCGTGCCGTGGTTCCAGATGTTCTGGTTCACCGACTTGTCGATCACCGTGTCGTGGCTGTCGGTGTAGGAGTAGTTTTTGGTGATGTACTCCAGCTGCTGCACTGGGGCGACGTGCGGGTCAGGCGCGTAGTGGTGGTCGGGCCCGTAGTGGGGGTCGGGCCGGTCGCCGGTGGCGTGCTGGGAGATGGTCGTGTTCCCGAGGTTGTAGTCGCGGTCGCCGACGAAGGTTACCGGGTGGTACTCAGCTACGTAGGACATCGCGTCGGACACATCTTCGCTGCACACCTCGCTCAGGCCGGCGTCAGCCAGCGCCCTCTGCGGGTCGGCGACGAAAGCTGTTTTGGCGTTGTCGTCGCGCAGCAGGTTGAGGATGAAGTCCAGCAGGCTTTGCGTCGTGTTCATGACTGTCGTGCTCCCTTGTGTTGAGGTGGCGGAGTGTTGAGGTGCCGGACCGGCGGGGTCGAGCTGCCTGCCGGTGTGGGACCCAAGCTAAGTGCGCAGGCGCGGCGGGGCATCGGGGATCGCACCGGGTTGCCCCACGCCGCGTTAGGGGATTGACGCCCCCGCGACGTTGGGGGCTGGGGGCCCTGCGGGATCGCTAACGGAGCGCCTCGTGTTCGCGATAAGCAGGCCAGGCGCCAGGTTTGATGTGCTCGTGCACCGGCGGGTGAGCAGGCTGGCGGGGTCGCCTCGACGAGGAAGGGGCGCGCGAGGATGAGCTACTGGCTCGGGATTGACGCGGGTACCACCTTCACCGCCGCGGCGATCTGCCGCGAAGAGGCGGGGCGGCGCGCGCTGCCTGAGGTGATCCCGCTGGGCACCCGTTCCACCGCGGTGAGCTCGGTGGTCTACCTCGCGCCCGACGGGCAGGTGGTGGTGGGGCAGGACGCTGAGGGTCACGCCGTGACCCATCCTGAGCGGGTGGTCCGCGAGTTCACCCGGCGCATCGGTGACGAGGTCCCGATGGTGGTCGGTGGCCTGCCGCACTCCGCGCCTGAGATCGCCGCCACGGTGCTCCGCTGGGTCATCGACCGGGTCGAGCAACGTGAGGGTGGCCCGGCTGCTGGCATCGTGATCACGCATCCGGCCAGCTGGGGCACCTACAAGATCCGGATCATGGCGCAGGCACTCCGCGCGGCCGGCCTCCCCGAGATCACTTTCCGCACCGAGCCCGAGGCCGCCGCCGCCAGCTACGCACTCCGGGAACGGATCGAGTCGGGCAGCACCATCGCGGTCTATGACCTCGGCGGCGGAACCTTCAACGCGGCCGTGGTCCGCAAGACCGGCGCCAGCACCTTCTCCGTGCTCGGCCAACCCCAGGGACTTGACGACCTTGGCGGCGCGGACTTCGACGACGCCGTCGTCAACCACGTCCTGGCCGCGGTCCCCGCCTTGGCCACGCTCGACCCCACTGACCCCGCCACCCTCGCCGCGACCGCCGCGCTCCGCCGGGAATGCACCGAAGCCAAAGAAGCGCTCTCCGCCGATACCGAAGTCACGATCCCCGTCCTGGTCCCCGGGATCCAATCCCAGGTCCGGCTGGTCCGGGCCGAGTTCGAAGACATGATCCACCCCCAGGTGACTCGGACCATCGAGGCGCTGCGCCAGGCACTGCGATCCGCTGAGCTCACCGCGCCCGACCTCGACGTGGTGCTGCTGGTCGGCGGCTCCTCCCGGGTACCACTGGTCACGCAACTGGTCTCCGCTGAGCTCGGCCGCCCCGTCGCGATCGACGCCGACCCCAAAACCGCTATCGCGCTCGGCGCCGTCCTGCTCGCGCTACCCACCGACACCACCGCCACAGACCTCGCTGGCGATCCGCCGGCCCAGGGCGACGCGGTGCCCGAGCCTGCCACCGAATCCCCTGTCGTGGCACTCGCGCAGGCGCAGGCCCCGCAGCGACCGTCCCTGAGCGCTACCCCGCTGGATGTCGAATCCGCCCAGCTCCACGGGCGCCGAGCCCGCTCTTGGCGGGTGAAACGAGTCGTCCTAGCCGGAGTCCTCGCTTGTGTCACCGCCGCTGGCCTGGCATCAGTCCCGTTCATAACCTCCCGCGCTGCACCCAGCCCACAGGCCGACGCCGGAACTCCAGCGCCCAGTGCCCCGCATCCGCCCAGTGCCAGCGGGCCACCGGGCACCGTGGGCCCAGTGGTGAATCCCCCGAGAAGCGGCGCCGAAAGCTCAGGCGGGCTGGGCGCCAGCTGGCCCGTGCGGCCGACACCCCCCGCCGCGCCGAACAAACCGGTCAGTGGCGCCACCAAGCCGGATCCCGCCCCGGCACCCCCCAGCGTGCCCGCGCCCACCTGGACCACCACCTACACCTGGACCAACGCCTGGTCCAGACCCCCGCCCAGCCCTCCGCCCTCGCCCAGCCCCCCGACCAGCACGCCGACCCCAACGACTACCTCCGCTGCTCCTCCGCCAAGCTCCACCCCCGCGCCTACCCACACCATCACCCCGTCGCCGCAACCCACGCCCACGCCGGCCGCCCCGACGGCAGCGCCCAGCCCACGTCAGCAGCTGTCTCCGTGAGCCAGGCAACGGCTCGCCCGCCAGAGCTGCCGCCGGAGGTCGTCGAGCGCGTCCGCCACGACCTTGACCAGATTGCCCCCCAGCTCCGCGCGGTGCTGCTCGCGGTGGAGCTCGGCGCGGCCCCCGACCCCGACATCCTCGCTCAGGTACTCGCGCTCGATCCCACTGTGGTGACCGACCTGTTGTCGACGGCGCACGCTAGCGGCCTCCTGCTGGACGCGGGGTTGGGCGAGGGAGCCAGGGTGAGCCCGCTCGTGCGACGAGCGCTGGTGGCCGGCGCCGCGCCGGGCACCAGGCGGGTCCTCCAGCGGCTGGTGCTCGCCGCCCACCTCGAACG
>JBOHFY010000144.1:0-3700 GCA_050699895.1 Pseudonocardiaceae bacterium | reverse complement strand
GCGCAACGCTTTCCGCCCGTCGACAGTGGACGAGCTGTACCAGGCACTTGATCACGCCCGGATGACCCCGGACGTGGGGTGCGTGCTGCTGACCGGCAACGGGCCCTCGCCGCGCGACGGCGGCTGGGCGTTCTGCTCGGGCGGGGACCAGCGGATCCGAGGTCGCTCGGGCTACCAGTATGCCCGTGGCGAGACAGCGGACACGGTGGACCCGACGCGCACCGGGCGGTTGCACATCCTGGAGTGCCAGCGGCTGATCAGGTTCATGCCGAAGGTGGTGATCGCGGTGGTGCCGGGGTGGGCGGCCGGCGGCGGGCACTCCCTGCACGTGGTCTGCGACCTGACCCTGGCATCGGCCGAGCACGCCCGGTTCAAGCAGACCGACGCCGACGTGGGCTCCTTCGACGGCGGCTTCGGCTCGGCCTACCTGGCCCGGCAGGTCGGGCAGAAGTTCGCCCGGGAGATCTTCTTCCTGGGGCGGGAGTACAGCGCGGCCGACGCGCACCGGATGGGTATGGTCAACGCGGTGATACCGCACGCGTCACTGGAGACCACCGCGCTGGAGTGGGCCGGCGCGGTCAACACCAAGTCGCCCACCGCGCAGCGGATGCTCAAGTACGCGTTCAACATGATCGACGACGGGCTGGTCGGCCAGCAGCTCTTCGCCGGTGAGTCGACCCGGCTGGCGTACCAGACCGACGAGGCCATCGAGGGCCGTGACGCCTTCCTAGAAAAGCGCCCCCCCGACTGGTCCCCCTACCCCTGGCACTACTGATGCCCCGGCGCGCTGCGCTTCCCGAACTCAACAGCAGAGCTGCCTTAAGGCGGCACGACGACGCTCGTGTTGAGTTCGGGACACGGGGAGCGGTCGGCGCGACGGAAGTGGGGCCGGGGTGCGGGTGATCCGCTGTGATGGGTCCGTGGGGGCGGTTTGGGAGCTGGACGGTGCGGTGCGCGCCGCGCTGGGCGGAGGCGAGGCGGTGGCACCAGTGGGGCCGGGGCAGCCGCTCCCGCCCACGGATCCCGGTGCTGGGCACGTCGTACTGGGCACGTCGGGCTCCACTGGGCGGCCCAAATGGGTGCGCCTGGGTGCCGCCGCGCTGAGCGCCTCCGTTGCGGCCACCCATGCCCGGCTCGGAGGCCCCGGCCGGTGGCTGCTGACGCTGCCCGCCCAGCACGTCGCCGGAATGCAGGTGCTGGTTCGCGCGGCGCTCACGGGCACCCCGCCCGGAGTGCTCGACCTGCGCGACGGTTTCGATCCGGCCAGATTCGCCGCCGCCGCGCGGCGACTAGCCGCAGGCGGCGCCGGGCGGTGCTACACAGCACTGGTGCCCACCCAGCTCACCCGGCTGCTGGACACCGACCCCGAGATACTCGCCCACTTCGACGCGGTGTTGCTGGGCGGCGCCACGGCACCGGAGACGCTGCTGAAACGGGCCCGGGCCTCGGGAACGCGGGTGATCACGACCTACGGCATGACCGAGACCGCGGGCGGCTGCGTCTACGACGGGTGGCCACTGGACGGGGTACAGGTCCGGCTGGACAGCGAGGGGATCATCGAGCTGGCGGGTCCGATGCTGGCCACCGGGTATCTCCAGGCTCCCGAGGAGACCGCGGCGGCGTTCCACGATGGCTGGTTCCGGACTTCCGATCTCGGCCAGCTCGACGGCCAAGGCCGGCTGCGGGTGCTCGGCCGAGCCGACGACGTGATCATCACTGGTGGGCTCAACGTGGCCCCAGCCGAGGTAGAGGCCGTGCTCACCGGCCTGCCCGGGGTCGCCGCCGCCTGCGTGGTGGGCCTGCCCGACCCGGAGTGGGGGCAGCGGGTCACCGCCGTGGTGATACCCACTGATCCTGGGCGGCCCCCAGACCCCGGCGCGCTGCGAGTGGCCGCCCGCCGGCTGCTGACCGGGGCCCAGATCCCCAAGGAAATCATCTTGTTCGACGCGCTCCCGCTACGCGGCATCGGCAAGCCCGACCGAGGCGCCATCCGGACCATCCTCGCCGCGCGGGATCACTGACCGACCGCTGACACATTCAGTACACGTTCACCCACACTGGGTATGGACGCCGACGCGGATCACGGGTTCTGTGGATACCAACTGACCCAACAAACACATCAGTCACAGCGGAAACACCTGCCCCCGACAGTCTGGAGCATCTCGTGGCGCCGCCAGCTCGTCGCTACCGCTGTGTCCTCGGCACCGCCCGGATCGCCACCCTGACCTTCGTCGCGGTGCTCGCGGGGACGGGCCTGCCAGCCCCCGCGCAGGCGCAAGACAGGACACCAGACGACCGGGCCAGCACCTGGTTCGCCAGCCTGGCCCCCACCCGGGGTGACTCGAACGTGCGTCTGGACGCCGACGGGCTGCGCCTGGGCGCCAGCCCCGCCGGGCCGGCGAGCCTCAGGTCTGGCCAGCCGGAAGGCATGCTGCTCACCGTGGCGCACCCACTAACCGCGTTCAGCAGCCAGGTAGCGGCGGAGCTCGCGGCCGATCAGTCAGCCGGCTCGGCCGTCGCCGTCGACGTCCGCGGCACCCGTGGTGACGGGTCGTGGACCGAGTGGGTGGCGACCAGCCCGAAGGCGCCCGCGATGCTGGGCGCGGCGGTGACGAGCGTGCAGACCCGGATCGTGCTGCGGGGTGGCAAGGGTGGCGTCAGCCCACTGGTGCGATCAGTGCGGCTGAGCGCGCAACCTGGCCTGCACCTGCTCGCCACTCGCCCCCGGAGGCCTCCCAGCTACCGGGTGTTCGCTACCCGCGAAGGCCTGGTCGGAGGCAGAACGGCCAACGGTCACGTGATCCACAAGCGGGACCACTTCGTCGCGCTGCCCTCACGCCGAGGGCTGTCCCCCCGCGGCTCGGGCGACTACACGGTGAAGGTCTGCGCGAGCAATGGCCGATGCGAATGGGCGCCGGTGTGGGACGTCGGCCCATGGAACACCGCCGACGACTACTGGAACCCCTCCGACGTCCGGCGGTCCTGGTCCGATCTGCCTCGGGGCCGGCCCCAGGCACAGGCCGCCTACGAGGACGAATACCACGATGGCCTGGATCAGTTCGGCAGGGAGGTACGCAATCCGGCCGGGATCGACCTGGCGGACGGGACATTCTGGGACGGTCTGGGGCTGCGCGACAACAGCTGGGTCACCGTCACCTACCTGTGGGCTGACGGCGGGCCGCCCGCCATCGTGCGGATCCCGATCCTGCCCGTGCACAGCGGCCCCGGCGAGCAGTACCCGGCGGTGGGTCTGGCCGCGCAGCGCGCTGCACTGGTCGTGGAGTGCACAGTCGCGGGCCAGCTCGTCACCGGCGGCCAGGGCCGCACCGACCGATGGCTGCGGATCGGCCCGAAGCAGTTCATCTCCGCCGCGTACGTCAGCGTCCCCGGGGTCCAACAAGGAGTCGGGGAAGGAGTCCTACCAAATCCGGGTCAGCCTTGCGCGACCTCGTAGGGTTGGCCGATGGCGAGTGTGGCGCAGTGGGTGCAGGGGGCACGGCCGCACACCTTGCCCAACGCGATCGCCCCGGTGCTCGCCGGCTGGGGGGCCGCGGCCGCGCTAGGCACATCGGACTGGGCGCGGGCGTTGCTAGCGCTGGTCGTGGCGCTGGCGCTGGTGATCGGAGTCAACTACGCCAACGACTACTCCGACGGCATCCGCGGCACCGACGCCGTCCGGGTGGGTCCGATGCGGCTAGTC
>JBOHFY010000143.1:0-2962 GCA_050699895.1 Pseudonocardiaceae bacterium | reverse complement strand
GAGCAGGACCGCGGGCACACCTTCGACGAAGAACATGAACCGCCAGCCGGCATCAAACCCGAGGACCCCGCCGCCGTTGTGGATCAGCAGCGTGGACAACGGGCTGCCGATCACCGACGACAGCGGGACGGCGAGGAAGAACAGCGCGACGATCTTGGCGCGCTGCGCGCGGGGGAACCAATAGGTCAGGTACAGGATGATCCCGGGGAAGAACCCGGCCTCGGCCACGCCGAGCAGCACCCGCACGACGTAGAAGCTGATCTCGTCCTGGATGAACGCCGTGGCCGACGCCACGAGGCCCCAGGTGACCATGATCCGGGCGATCCACACCCGCGCTCCCACCCGGTGCAGGATGATGTTGCTGGGCACCTCGAAGAAGAAGTAGCCGATGAAGAACAACCCAGCTCCCAGCCCGTACGCCGCGGCGCTGAGCCCCAGGTCGGTGTTCATCGTCAACGCGGCGAAGCCGACGTTAACCCGATCCAGATAGTTGATCAGGTAAAGCAGCCCCAGAAACGGCACCAACCGGACGGTGACCTTGCGGGTCACATGGCTTCCCACCGCTGTGGGTTGGCCAGATAGCTCTGCCACGACGACTCCCTCGACGACTCCCGCCACAGTGGACGACGGTGGCTCCCGCCACAGTGGATGATGGTCACGGAGCGCTGGTGAGAGCCATGCACGCCCGGCCGCTGATCCTGGCCCAGACGCTGCAACCGGGGATGCTCAGGTGGACACTTCGACGATGTCCACGGGCATGAACTCCTCTGGAGAGATCCTCATCGTCACCGGGCCGCCCGGGGCCGGCAAGACCACCGTCGCGGCGTTGTTGGCGAGCGGCAGCATCGGCCCTGCGGTTCACCTGCGTGCGGACGACTTCTGGCACTACATCAAGACCGGCGCTCATGACCGCGAGGTAGACGCACGTCAGCGCGGCCTGCTCAGTGGGGAAGTGGCCCCGGGCGTTGACCGCCCGCCAGATCCGGGCGTTGATCGACTCGATCGCGTTCGTCTCACTGGCAACCAGGTGGTCCCACTCCTCGTGACAGGAATCCGCTCAGGGCGGTCCCATGATCGTGGCGGGCGACACTTTCCGCCGACTCCGGATGAGGTTCCCCCCGTCCGCGCTATCGACGGTATCCAGTAGCCGGAAGAGTATCCCATCCTGGGTGTACTTTGCCATGAATACGCTGACATTCCCGCGGAAACGTCATGATTAGCTCCGGTCGGACATCGGAGTGGCGTCGCATCGCGTTGTCCTATAATTTAGCGCACACACCGCCAGCAGAGAGGGGACACATGAGATGCCTACTAACCAAAACCGTCGTTTGCCGCTGACTTCCGCGCAAACCGGGATGTGGTTTGCGCAACAGCTGGACCCACTGAACCCGATCTACCGGACCGCCGAATACATAGACATCCACAGCCAGGTTGACCTGGCCTTGCTCGAGGTCGCGGTGCGTCAGGCGGTGGCTGACACCGAGGCCTTCCGGGTGCGTGTCGAAGCCGGCGGCGAGGGCGTATGCCAGCTAGTCGACCCCTTGGTGGACTGGCCGTTGCCGGTGCTAGACCTCAGAGGCACGACCGATCCATGGGCACAAGCTCAGGACTGGATGCGGGCCGATCTGAGTCGTGTGGTTGATCTCACGCGTGCCCCGATGTTCACCATCACGGTGCTGCGGTTGGCCACCGACCGGTCCCTGCTCCATATCAGCCACCATCACCTGGCGATAGACGGTTACGGGTTCTCGTTATTCGTCCAACGGATCACCGAGGTCTACACAGCGCTGGAGGCGGGGCTGGAGTGCCCACCCAGCACCTTGGGCTCGCTGGACCTACTGCTGGCCGACGATGCCAGCTACCGGGCTTGCGAGCGGTTCACGCGGGACCGTGACTACTGGACCGGGCAACTAGCCAATCGGCCCGCCGCTGTTGGCCTGGCAGGCCGGCTGACCGGGACTTCCCACACCTTCCTGCGCCACACCGGACACCTCCCCGCGCCCGTCACCGACCAGTTGCGGGAACTGGCGCGGCGAACCCGGGCGAGCCTGCCGGCGCTGGCGATGGCGGCATTGGCGCTCTACGTGCACCGCATGACCGGTACCAGCGACCTGACACTCGGGCTGGCGGTAACCGGCCGCGCGGGAACCATCGCGCGCGGTGTGCCGGGCATGCTGGCCAGCCAACTGCCACTGCGAGTACAGGTTTACCCGCGGACGAGCATGGGTGACCTCGTGCGCCACACCGCTGAGCAGGCACGGGGCTTACTGCAACATCAACGGTATCCCTACGAGTACCTCGCCCGAGACCTGGGGACCGTGGGCACCGGCGAACACCTGTTCGGCCCGGTGATCAACATCATGGGTTACGACCCCGCGCTGCGTTTCGGCCAACACCCAGCGACACTGCATAACCTCGCCAACGGGCCAGTCAGCGATCTCACGGTCAACGTCTACGACCGGTCCGACGACGGCACACTGCGGATCGACTTCAACGCCAACCCAGCCCTGTACCGCGCCGAGGACAACGCCACCCATCTCCGCCGCTTCCTAGGCCTGCTGACCACCTTGGCCGATGCCGATCCGCAGCAGCGCATCGGACAAGTAGAAATTTTAACTCCCGCCGAGCGCCACAAGGTGTTAGCCACCAGGAACGACACGACCCAACCAGTACCGACCGGGTCGTTACCAGAATTATTCGAACACCAAGTGGCCCGCACCCCCCACGCGACCGCGCTGGTATTCCAGGACACCGAACTGTCCTACACCCAACTCAACACCCGAGCCAACCAACTAGCCCACATTCTCATCGACACTGGCGTGGGACCTGAACACCTCGTGGCCGTGATGATGCAACGCTCACCCGAGCTCGTGGTCGCGATCCTGGCGGTGCTCAAAGCCGGTGCCGCCTACCTACCGCTAGATGCGGGCTACCCGGCGGCGCGGATCGCTTTCATGCTCGC
>JBOHFY010000142.1:0-5017 GCA_050699895.1 Pseudonocardiaceae bacterium | reverse complement strand
GTGGAGCACTGGTCGATCCGGTGCTGCGGGACGGCCGGCTGGTAGATCCCGCGGGCGGACTGCGCCACGTAGGACAGCGACATCACCGACGCCCTGGCCAGATCCGCGCGGGCCTGCGCGTCGGAGTTGTCCAGCAGCGGACGGTAGCCCCAGATCGGGGCGAGCATCGCCAGCGCGGCTTGCACGTCGACCCGGACGTCACCAGTGTGCACCGGCAGCGGAAACGGTTCGGCGGGCGGCAGGCCGTGTCCGAAGCGGCCATCGGTCAGCAACGCCCACACATCGCCGAACGTCACGTGGCCGGCCAGATCTTCGATGTCCACGCCGCGATAGCGCAACGCCCCGCCATCCCGATCTGGCTCGGCGATCTCGGTGTGGAAAGCGACCACGTCCTCCAGCCCTGGCTTGAAACCGGTCGTCGCCAGTCCGTTCACCACGGTCATGTTGTCCTCCTCGCGCGATAGGGCGCGCGAGGGTCGCTGACCGGCCAGCGGGTGTGGGCGTATCCCACAGTGCGGCGCCCGCGCAGATGGGCTAACAGTGCACCCGATAGCCGTCCCGGGGCAATACGGACGGTAGGTTTTAGTCGGTTTTGAGCGGTAGGATGCGAGCAAGAGGGTCATCAGTCGGGAGCGTGCGGTGTGGCAACGGGAAGGACACCACAGCGGGATTGGGCCGCTGAGCTGCCCCGGATGCGGGTCGCCTACTCCGCCGGTGCGCTGAACGAGGCTGACCTCGCCGGCACGTGGTACGAGCAGTTCGCGGTGTGGCTCGACGACGCCCTCGCCGCGGGCCTGCCCGAGCCCAACGCCATGGTGCTGGCCACCGCGGCCGCCGACGGCCTGCTCAGCTCCCGGACGGTGCTGGCCAAGGGCCTTGACGCGCGGGGTGTCGTGTTCTACACCAACCTCACCTCCACCAAAATGCATGCCCTCAACGCCACCGGCTTCGCTGCGGCGACATTTCCCTGGATCGCGCTGCACCGCCAGGTGCACCTGCGCGGGCCGGTTGAGGTGCTCACGCCGCAGGAGAGCACGGGCTACTGGGAGACCCGCCCTCGGGGTGCTCAACTGGGCGCATGGGCCTCAGCGCAATCCACCGCCGTGCCCGACCGGCGCGCCCTGGACGTTGCGCTGGAGTACGCGACCGCCCGGTTCGCCGACGCCGAGCAGGTTCCGTTGCCGCCGCACTGGGGCGGGGTGCGGATCCGACCGGTGAGTGTGGAGTTCTGGCAGGGCAGGCCCAACCGGATGCATGACCGGCTGCGTTACCACATCACTACCAATGGCGACGGGATTGACAACTGGGCTGTTGAGCGGCTTGCCCCGTAACGATACCACCCTCGCCGCGTCCTGGGGACAAACTGCGCATATTCGCGGTGTGATAACCGCGTTCTGTCTCCAGAACGCGTGGCGAGCTACCGTGGAGATGTGTCTTATAAGCAAGTTGTGAGGTTGGAGTACTCGGGGGGCGAGCACCAGATGCCGCTCATCAGAGCTACCCAGGGAGCGTCCGGGATCAGCCTGGGCACGCTGCGGTCCACCACCGGGGTGGTCACCCTCGACCCAGGACTCGTGAACACCGCCGGGTGCACGTCAGAGATCACCTACATCGACGGCGACGCGGGCGTGCTGCGCTACCGCGGCTACCCGATCGAAGTGCTGGCGCAACACTCGACTTTCCTGGAAACCAGCTATCTGCTGATCTACGGTGACCTGCCGACCAGCGGGCAGCTGGAGAGCTTCACCGAGCTGATCCGCAGACACACCCTGCTGCACGAGGACCTCAAGCGCTTCTTCGACGGCTTCCCTCGGGACGCCCATCCGATGCCGGTGCTGTCCAGCGCGGTGTCCGCGCTGTCCACGTTCTACCAGGACAGCCTCAACCCGTTCGACCACGACCAGGTGGAGATCTCCACCGCGAGGCTGCTGGCCAAGCTGCCCACCATCGCGGCCTACGCCTACAAGAAGTCGATCGGCCAGCCGTTCCTCTACCCGGACAACTCGCTGAGCCTGGTGCACAACTTCCTGCGGATGACCTTCGGGCTGCCCGCGGAGCCCTATGCGGTTGACCCGGTGGTGGCCGACGCCCTGGACCTGTTGTTCATCCTGCACGCCGACCATGAGCAGAACTGCTCGACGGCCACCGTGCGCATGGTGGGCTCCGCGCAGGCCAATCTGTTCGCCTCGATCTCGGCGGGGATCGAGGCGCTACTCGGCCCGCTGCACGGGGGGGCGAACCAGTCGGTACTCGAGATGCTCGAGCGTATCCGCGCCGACGGGGGTGATGTGGAAGCCTTTGTCACGAAGGTGAAAAACCACACCGGCGGCGTGCGGCTGATGGGCTTCGGGCATCGGGTCTACAAGCACTACGACCCACGCGCGAAGATCACCAAACGGATCGCGGACGAAATCTTGCACAAGCTGGGGGTCAATGACCCGTTGCTCGATATCGCCCTGGCGCTGGAGGCCAAGGCGCTGGCCGACGACTACTTCGTCGAGCGCAAGCTCTACCCCAATGTCGACTTCTACACTGGTCTGATCTATCGGGCGATGGGCTTCCCGACCAAGATGTTTACGGTGCTCTTCGCCCTGGGGCGGCTGCCGGGTTGGATCGCGCACTGGCGCGAGATGATCAATGATCCGGAAACCAAGATCGGCAGGCCGTGTCAGGTCTACACGGGCTACTCCGAACGGGAGTACACGACGATTACTCAGCGTTGATTTTTCATCGGAGCGGGATCATCCGGTGGGTGATGCGCGACCTACCGCGCGACGCGTAGGTTGCCCGCAGGCCGAACCCGGGGGCGAGGTATCCACGCGCACCGTACGAAAGGTATCCATGCGCACCGTTGAGTGGGTCGACGGACACGTCGATGTGGTTGACCAGACAGTTCTGCCGCAACAGCGGCGGGTGGCCCTGCGCACCGTCAGCGAGGTAGTGGACGCGATCCACCGGTTGGTGGTGCGTGGCGCGCCCGCGTTGGGCGCGATGGGCGCTCTCGGCGTCGCGCTGGCCGCGGCGCGGTCGGCGGAGCGGGGTTACGACCCCGATACCGTGCGGGCCGATGCCCGTCGCATAGCCGACGCCCGCCCCACCGCGGCCCATCTGAGCTGGGCGGTGCGCCACGTGCTGCCCGCCGTGGCGCGGGGGCCCGCTGCGGTGCTGGACGCCGCGCGGGTTCTGGTGGAGGCCGACGTGCGGGCGTGCGCGACGCTGTCCCGGCTCGGCGCCGCCCTGCTGCGCAGCTACGTCGGCGACTGGCCGATGGCGCTGCAGACGCACTGCAACGCGGGTGCGCTGGCCTGCGTGGAGTGGGGCACCGCGCTCGGCGTGGTCCGGGCGCTGCACGCCGACTCGCTGATCCGGATGGTGGTGGTCGGGGAGACTCGCCCGCTGCTGCAGGGCTCGAGGATCACCGCGTTCGAGCTCGCTCGGCTGGGTGTGCCGCACCAGGTGGTGGTCGACGCCGCGGGTCCGGGGCTCATCGCCAGCGGGCAGGTAGACGCGGTGATCGTCGGGGCGGACCGGATCGCCGCCAACTACGACGTGGTGAACAAGGTGGGCACCTATCCGCTGGCCCTGGCCGCGGCCAGGGCCGGTATCCCGTTCGTGGTGGCCGCCCCGACCGCCACGCTGGACCCGGACACGCCCACCGGAGCGGCGGTGACTATCGAGTACCGGGATCCCGACGAGGTGCTCCTGGTGGGGGGCTGGCGGATGGCGCCAGCCGAGTCCGCCGCCCTCAACCCCGCCTTCGACGTGACCCCCGCTGACCTAGTTACCGCCATCGTCACCGAGTCTGGGGTGATTGAGCCGTCTCGGGCGGCCGAGCGGACGGGGGTGGTGCACGCGGTGACGGTCCCCGCCATGCGGATGGTCGGGGCTGGCTAACGTGGTGAGGTGGACTTCTCGGCCTTCAGTCTCCGGCGGCTTGGCCAGCGACGCTGACCGGACCGACGACGAACGCCAGACGGCCGGCGTTCATCGTGGGCAGCTTGATCACGCACTGGTAGGTGTAACCCTCACCTGGCACGAGCTTCTTGCGCACCGGGGTCATGCTGATCGGCACGATTGCGTCGTTGAAGCGCGGATCGTGTGGACCCAGGGCGCCTGTGTCGACGGTGATCGGGATGTCGCTGGTGTTGGCCAGCGCGATCGTGAGCCGCACTCCGCCCTTGACCTTCTCTGGCCGCAGCACGGTCACCGCCATGCCGGCGGCGTCGGTGGCGGGTGCGGCGAACGCGGCCGGATCGGCGAGGCGCACGATTTCCGCTGGCCGCGGCGCGGTATTCGATGACGCGGTGTTGGAGGGTGCCTGCTGGGTGGTGACCTGCTGAGCTGACGGGCTGGGGCTGGGGCTGGCGAGCGCCACGGCGCCGGCCCCCAGAGCAGCCCCTAGGATGGCCGACACGATGACAGGCAACCACCCCGCTGGTGTTGGCCTGCGATGGCGTGCAGTGGTGGTCATAATCCCTCCTCGGGCTGCGTTCGCCGGGAGGATCTCATATCAAGGCGAGGCCGCCGTAGCGGCCCGCTTAACACGACGGTGAAGGCCGGGTGCATGGTAGCGCAGCACACTACGCTGCGCCACCACCCCAAACACCTCATCGCCCACCTCAGCGCGACTTGCGAGCCCGCCTCCTGGCGCGCTTGGACCGCTTGCCGCCGGAAGTGGTGATCGTCAGCAGCAGCCCGCCGAGCAGGCCGCAGTTGGACAGGAAGTGCTGCTTGTGGGCCTTGCGGGTGTCGGGAGAACCGGGTGCCCAGAACGGGTGCTCGGCCACCGTGCTCGGGACCAGGTCCGCGGCGAGTACCGTCGCGGCGATCCGAGGCGCCCACCCGAGGGCCATCATCAGCCCGGCGCCAATCTTCACGGCAGCGCCCGCTTGCACGAATAATGCGGGATTGACAGGGGTGGGCAATAGCCCCTGGCCCTTTTCCAGCAGCGGCGTGGCCGCCTCGATCTTCGGCTTCGGGTTGATCAGGGTGTCCACGCCGTTGGCGATGGATACGG
>JBOHFY010000141.1:0-10953 GCA_050699895.1 Pseudonocardiaceae bacterium | reverse complement strand
GTGCCCTCGACGATCACCCGGACGGCCAGCCCGACGGCGCTGGAGTCCAGCGCCGTCGCGACCGCCCCATCGCGCAGCCGCAGCATCTGCCGAGTGGTCCGCTCGACCCGGACATCGGCGTGCTCGGCGCCCAGCTCGCGAACCCGCCCCAGGGCGGCGTCGGCCACCGGCCACAACGGCAGGGCGAGGAAGTCCGGATCGATCCCGCCGGTACTCACAATGACCGACCCTAACCGGGGCCCCGCTGCAGCTTTCGCTCGGCCAGCGCCGCCGCGACCGACCCGAGAATCAGGGTTCCGGTAGGGGAGAACCCTCATGTGCCGGGCGGCGCGGTGCGGCACCGTAGTCATTGTTGGTCGCAACGCCTGGGCACCGCGCCGGGACGCCCAGGCGAGAGACCGAACACCCCGCAGCGCGCACGGCCAGCTGAGCCGGGGCCTGCGCGGCCGGTTATCTCCAGAGAAGGGTCCGGGTCGTTATTCGGAATTCGGGGCGGCCCGGGCCCATCCTTCATCCGGGAGGTGCTCCGGGCCCTGGCGAGCCGCCTTGCTCGCTCGCCCAGCGCTGGGCGAGCTGGCACACCCGCTGGGCAAGCTGGTCAGCGGTGGCCTCCGGGTCGCTGGTACGACCAGCCGCCAGACCCAGCAGGTAGGCGGTGAGCGGAGCGGCAGGCCGAGCGACGTCATGAGCGATGTCCCGCGACATGTCCAGCACCCGCGACTGCATGGCGGCCGGCGACACGGCGTCGGAGATACCCAGCTCCCGACACACTCGCTCGACCCACTCGGTGAGGATGTTCACGCCGACCATCCTCCCCTCGTCATCGATCGGGACCCGCCGCGCGCCCGCACCGTCGCCAGGCCAGGCTGTAGGCGTGCAGACGACCTATCCGCAGCGGGCGCGAATGACCCCCGGGCAACAACGCTCCTGGGAGCGGAACTGGGGCCGGTGGGGCAAAGATGTGGTGGACCTGCCCGACGGGCCGCTGGACATCGCCGGGTGGTTCGGGCACGTCGCGCCGGTCGTCCTGGAGATCGGCTCCGGGATGGGAGAGTCGACGGCGTCAATGGCGATCGACGCACCCGGCGTAGACCATCTCGCCGTCGAGATCTACCAGCCTGGACTGGCCCAGCTCCTGCTCCGGATCGAGCGGGCCGAGATCACCAACCTGCGGCTGCTGCGCGGCGACGCACACGCCCTGCTCGCTGAGCACGTCGCGTCTGCCAGCCTGCACGCCGTCCGGATCTACTTCCCCGACCCGTGGCCCAAACGACGCCACCACAAGCGCCGGCTGGTATGCCCGGAGCTCGTCGCCCTGGTGGCATCTCGGCTGACGGTGGGCGGCACGCTGCACCTGGCCACCGACTGGGTGCCCTACGCGGAGGAGATGCTCGCGACCTGCGCCGCCGAACCGGCCCTGCGCAACACCGTCGGTGACACCTCAGCCGGGGACGATTCACTCGACGGCTTCGCGACGCGGCCAGTCTGGCGCCCGGTGACCAAGTTCGAGCAACGCGCCCGGGACGAGGGTCGCGTGGTGCGGGATCTGCTCTTCGCCCGCGTCTGACGCTGGTCGGTTCCGGCATGTTTTGGGCCGGCCTCCCGTGTGTCCGCTGGCGGTGTACGCCCGCGGAGCCGTTGATAAGGCAGGATCGGTGACCATGAACCCGGCGCCCGCCTCGACCATCCCGGTAACGCTGCTCGTCTGGGATGCGCCCAATATCGACATGAGCCTGGGCTCGATCCTCGGTGGACGCCCCAGCTCCGCGTCCCGGCCGAGATTCGACGCCCTGGGTCGCTGGCTGATCGCGCGAGCCGGGTCTGACAGCGAGCCTGAGGCGACCGTGTTCACCAACGTCGCATCGGCCAGCACGGACTTCGTACGGCCCTGGGTGGAGGCGCTGCGCAACACCGGGTTCGCGGTGTTCGCCAAGCCCAAGATCGATGAATCGGACATCGACGAGGACATGCTGGCGCACATCCGGACTCGTCACAAGCAGGGCGTGCTGCGTCAGCTGCTGGTGGCATCCGGGGACAGCCGGGCTTTCCGGGAACCGTTGGAGGATCTGGTCGCCCAGGGCGTCCAGGTCACCGTGCTGGGGTTCCGGGAACACGCCTCATTCGCGGTCAACTCCGGGGTACTGGACTTTGAGGACCTGGAGGACATCCCGGAACTGTTCCTGCAGCCGCTGCCCCGGATCACCCTGGAGACACTGCCGCCCGAAGGCGCATGGCTTCCCCCGCTGCGGCCACTCGCCGCCTTGCTGCGGCACACCATCGTGGAAGCCATCCCGTGAGGACCCTCGCTGTGTTGTGACCAGCGCGCCCGCAACGACGGTGTGCCGCGGAACACCGCGAGTCAGCGTTGCGGCGCGCCAGCGCCAAGCTGGGCGAGCGCCTCGTTGATCTCGGCGAGGGTGAAGCGGGCGGGGTCGTAGCCGTCCTCGCCGATCCGCCGCATCCAGTCGCGGGAGAACTCGTGCTCCGGGTGGTTGTCGTCACCGAGGGCGCCCATCAGCGCGGCGAAGCCCCCCGGGCCGCCGCAGTCCTCAGGTGGGCAAGCCCGGCGTCCGGCCACGCATCGCGGGTAGGCCAGCGCCGGATCGGCCCGGCCGAGCGACTCCACCTGGATGTCGTGCCACCAGTCATCACCGAAGTCGTACCAGTACGCGAACCGCTGACCGACCCGCAGCCGGGCCAGCGTCCGGCGAGCCTCGTCCGCGGCCTCGTCAAGCATCTGCTCGGGGTCGGCGTAATACTCGCCGTCCACCTCGAACTGGTGCAGGTGGCAGTCGTGCCACCCCATGGCGGTCTGGATGATGCGGTGTAGCTGCGCCAAGCTCGTGGCGGACGGCACCTGCAGACGTCGCCAGACTGGCGGCTTCATGTACCGCAGCGACACCTTGATCGTGTGAATGCTCAGCATCGCGCGACCCTATTCGCCAGCACTCGGCACCGTCGTGGCGGGCTACGCATCGCCCACACCCTGGGACGCGCCACCCCCGATTCCTCACCAGCGGCGCTCAGTTCGCTACCGTCCAGAGCTTCTCACCGTGACTTCTCGTTCCGTCGGGACAGGCCAAGTCTCTCGCGAAGTGCCGCGTCAGCTCGATGCAAGAGCTCATCAAGGTGCTCATCTCCGGTGCCCTGTGAGCTGCCGGTCCCTATAACCGTGGGTTCAAGCTTCTCTCGCAGCACTCGCTCTGCTTTATCGAGGAGATCGTCGAGAAGGTGACTACCCGTCCTGTCACCTTCTGTTGGTTCCCCCTCGAAGTTTTCAGAGACGTCGAGATCCGACTGAGGGCCGAAACCACGCTGCTCCAGCGTGTGCCGCAGCTCCCGTAACACTCGCAGGCGGGTCGGTCCGATGCTTCCCTGGGGCATGCCCGTGGCGCGGGATATCGCGGCGTAGTTGTTGTCGGGTTGGGCGAACAGCATCCGGATCAGTTTTTGGCGGCGTCGGGTCAGTTCTCCCACGGCGGTGTTCACCGCTTCATGGAGGTCGATACTGTTGAATCTCGTCAACTTGATCGCCTGCAGCTCCAGCTCTTGCTCATGCATTTTGAGAAAATCGTTAACCACCTCGTTATAATCTTCTGGACGTTCCGCTCGGGTCATCACCTCAGACCCTCGAATCGACTGAGCAGCGGTGTGCCATCGACGGTGACCGGGGAAGCCGGACAATTTTTAGTCCCCCACGGCGATGAGTTCCGCCTAGCAGAAACGTGCCTGGTTGAATGACTTCTAGTACTGCGACATAGGTGCGGCGTCGGCATCGCTCGTAAAAGAGCAACAATGTCCCCGCGACCGCCACGAAACTGGTGGCACCGAGCCACAGTATCCAGTTGGGCGCGACTGCCGCGACCGCGCGCAACACAAGCCTGACCAGCTCCACGGTCATCGCCGTCTCCACTCCTTCCTGAGGCCCTGCCGCCATCTCTACCTTCATAGGTCCGCCGGGTAGACACCTGTCACATGAGCGGGGTTCCGCGTCTTCTCCGCACCCCGCCTCCTACCCCATCGACCAGCCGGCCGGCACCCTGATCGGTGGCCGCCGAGTCGACAGTCTCGACAGTCGTGACTGCGTAGGAGGACGTGCCCATCCGCGCGGAGGCGGTGCGCTCGAGGTCGAGGCCGATGAGCCGCCCGCTCGGTAAGACCATCGAATCAAGCGCTCTGAGTACGCCGAGTTCGACGTCAGCGCCGTCCAGTCCGCCGGGAGAAGCTCTGGTGTCGAACTCGGCGAAACAGGTTCGGTGGTGGCGAAGTGGCCGGTGACGGGGCCAGCGTCCTAAGAACCGAATTCCGCGGCGGAGTGGCAAGCGATCAGTGTCACTGGGGTGTCGAGGTCACGCTCCAGTAGTGCGGGGTACCCGCGTCGGCGTACTCACCATGCTTGATCACATGGGTGGTGCGGTGTGACCGGGTGCAACGATCTCGACAATGACCAGCACTTCGCCAGCATGGAGGATGCCTCCGTCTCGACGTGCCCCGGCGGGCGGTGCTCGGTGCATGACCAGGTCTGGCCTGCGGACGAACCCAGGTTTGCCAAGCGGCGCACGTTCGACAGATCGTCAACGCCATTCGGTGCCGAATCACGGTTGGATAACGACGGGCGCAGCACTGGGCGTCCGGGTGGGCGGACAGCGCTGGGTTATGGGTGGTGGGAACCCACTTGGGTTTTCACAGGATCATGATGTGCATCGACGATGGGGGTGAGGTGGGTATCAAGGGGACGCTGTGCCAGCGGAAGCTGGCCCGGACGCTGCGCCGGTTACGTGAGGAAGCTGGACTCAGTCTGGAGGAGGCGGCGCCGAAGCTGGACTGGTCGACCAGCAAGCTGGGCCGGATCGAGACCGCCGATCAAGGCGTGGACGTGCACGGCGTGCGCAGCATGCTCGACCTCTACAACGTCGGAGGTGACCGCTGGGCCGAGATCATCGACCTGACTCGGGAGGCCAAGAAAAGGAGCGAGTGGCACGCCTATGGCCTGAGCGCCCAGGGCTACTTCGGACTGGAGATGGACGCCACGGTGGTGCACGAATACCAGCTCGCCCACGTGCCGGGGCTGTTGCAGACCGAGGACTACATGCGGGCGTTGTTCCGGAACTCCCGGCGGTGCCCCACCGACGCCGAGATCGACCGGGACGCGCAGGCACGGCTGTTCCGGCAGCGACGGCTCACCGAGCAACCGGCACTGGAGCTGGTCGCGATCATGGACGAGTCCGTGCTGCGTCGCCCGGTCGGCGGGGTCGAGGTGTTGCGGGCCCCACTGCGCCACCTCGTCGCGGTGGCCGATCTTGCGTCGGTATCCTTTCAAGTACTGTCGACCTCTCTCGGTGCGCACTCCGGGATGAACGGCTCGTTCGCCGTGCTGGGGTTCGGCGAGCCCGACGAACCCGAGATCGCTTACGTCGAGCACACCGCGAGTGCACTGCACCTGGACAAGGCGCCTGCGGTCCAGGCTTGTAAGGTGGTGTTCGACCGGCTGCGAACCGAGGCGCTGAGCCCGTGCGACTCGGCAGCCCTCGTGGAGCGGCTGGCCTCCGAACTCGGACCACGAGAGCGAACGGAGGCGAGCACCGTGCGTTCGGGCGATGTCCCCCAAGCCGGCTGGCGCAAGAGCAGCCGCAGCAACGACGGCGGCGACGGTTGTTGCGTCGAGGTCGCGCAAGTGTGCGATCGGGTCGCGATGCGGGACTCCAAGGACCCCGCCGGGCCGATCCTGGCGTTCACCCCGGCACAGTGGCGGGCGTTGCTCGGCAGCATCCGGGCCGGCGAGCTCGACTGAGCACGACGCCGCCAACACCCAGTACGGCCTCGATCAACCCTCCCCGACCGGCTGCCGGGAGGGTTGATCACGGTTTGTGTGCCTGAGACGACACATCCTGTCGTCTCAGGCACACAAACCGTGATCTTCGGTGCTGGGGCCGCAGCATGGCCGAGCAGGCTGGGGCTGCAAGCGGCGAGGCTAGACGTCCAGGAAGCGGACGTCCTTGGCGTTGCGGGTGATGAAGGAGCGGCGGGACTCCACGTCCTCGCCCATCAGGACGCTGAACAGCTCGTCGGCGGTTGCCGCGTCGTCCAGGGTGACTTGGAGCAGGACCCGGTTGGTCGGGTCCATCGTGGTCTCCCACAGCTCCTTGGCGCTCATCTCGCCGAGGCCCTTGTAGCGCTGGATCGCGTCGTCCTTGGGTAGCTTGCGGCCCTGCGCGATGCCCTCTTCGATGAGCCCGTCACGCTCCCGGTCGGAGTAGGCGTACTGCGCCTCCACCCGCGGCCATTTAATCTTGTACAGCGGGGGCTGGGCGAGGAACACATGCCCGTGCTCGACCAGCGGGCGCATGAAGCGGAACAGCAACGTCAGCAGCAGGGTGCGGATGTGCTGCCCGTCCACATCGGCGTCGGCCATCAGCACGACCTTGTGGTACCGCAGCTTGGCCAGGTCGAACTCGTCATGGATTCCGGTGCCCAGCGCGGTGATCAGCGCCTGCACCTCGGTGTTCTTGAGCACCCGGTCCAGCCGCGCCTTCTCCACATTAATAATCTTCCCGCGGATCGGCAGGATCGCCTGGTACAGCGAGTCCCGGCCAGATTTCGCCGAGCCGCCCGCGGAGTCACCCTCCACGATGAACACCTCGCTGCGGGACGGGTCGGTGGAGCGGCAGTCGGACAGCTTGCCGGGCAGGCCACCCAGGTCACCCGCCGACTTGCGGCGCACCAGCTCGCGGGCCCGCCGGGCGGCCAGCCGAGCCTGTGACGACGAGATCGCCTTGCTGAGGATCGTCTTGGCCTCGGTGGGGTTGCGCTCCAGCCAGTCGATCAGCCATTCGTTGCAGGTGCGCTGGACAAAGGACTTGACCTCGGTATTGCCCAGCTTGGTCTTGGTCTGGCCCTCGAACTGCGGCTCGCGGAGCTTGACCGACACGATGGCGGCCAGGCCCTCGCGCACATCGTCGCCGGTGAGCGCGGGGTCCTTCTCCTTGAGGAGCTTCTTCTCCCGCGCGTACCGGTTGACCACCGTGGTCAGCGCGGAGCGGAAGCCCTCCTCATGGGTGCCGCCCTCGTGAGTGTTGATCGTGTTGGCGAAAGTGTAGACCGACTCGGTGTACCCGGCGTTCCACTGCATCGCGACTTCGATCTCCATGCTGTCGCTAGTGGCCTCGAAGCCGATCACCTTGCGGTGGATGGGGTCCTTGGAGTTGTTGATGTGCTTGACGAAGTCCTCAAGGCCATCGGGGTAGTGGAAGGTCTGTTCCTTGAGCCGCGCTGACTGTCCCCCAGCGTCCTCTCCGTTCCCTTCGGGAATCCGCTCGTCTCGTAGCGTGATCGTCAGGCCCTTGTTGAGGAAGGCCATCTCCTGAACACGGCGCGCCACCATCTCAGTGTTGAAGTTGGTGGTCTCTAAGATCGATGGATCAGGCCAGAAAGTCACACTCGTGCCGGTCTCGCGAGTCGGTTCGCCCTTCTCCAGTGGCCCGGGGACGGCGTATTTGTAGGTCTGCCGCCACACATAGCCCTTCTGTTTGATCTCCACGTCGAGACGGGTCGACAACGCGTTGACTACAGAGACGCCCACGCCATGCAGACCACCGGATACGGCGTAGGCTTTTCCGTCGAACTTGCCGCCGGCATGGAGAACAGTGAGTGCCACCTCGACACCCGGTCGCTTGAGCTTCGGATGGATGTCAACCGGAATACCTCGACCATTGTCGACCACCCGGAGCCCGCCGTCCGCCAGGATCGTGAGGGTGAACCGGTCGCAGTGTCCCGCGAGAGCCTCGTCGACCGCGTTGTCGATCAGCTCCCACACCAGCTGATGGAGGCCCCGTTCCCCGGTGGAGCCGATGTACATGCCGGGGCGCTTGCGGACGGCCTCGAGACCTTCCAGCACAGTGATCGACTCGGCATTATACTCGCTCTTCTTCGCTACCACGGGCCTGGTGTCTCCTCGCGCTCTGTCCAGCGGACGTCTCTACCAGGACCATTCTACTGGTGGGCTACCCCAGAACACGGCCCAGGACACCCCTGGCTCGGTCACAGACTCCCGAACGGCGACGGCTGAGGGTCCCCCACTCACCCCGGCGAGTGTTACCTGCGGCGGGCAGCTCAGCCGTAGGTGTCTCGGGGACCTCGGCCGCGGACGTGCCGGGGACCGTGCACCCAGTTTGGTGCCGCCGGGCCCTGCACCCGCAGCGCCTTGACCACGCCCGGCCCGACGCCGACGGTGATCCGCGCGATGAGCTGCCGTTGCAGTAATCGCAGCTGGGTGGCCCACGCGGTGGAGCTGGCCCGCACCGTGAGCTCACCATCTTGCAGCGACACGGGCTGGGCGTGCTCGGCGACCTCGGCACCCACCAGCTGCGCCCAGCGGGCGAACACCACACCCGCGGACACCCGGTCCACCCAGCCGCGATCGGCGACCAGCCGGGACGCCAGCCGGCCCAGCGGCTGCGGGTCCCGGTCATCCGGGCGCGCGCCGGACCAGCCTCGGCGGCGCCTCGGGGCCGCGCGCTGGGCCCCTGACCGCTGGCTACTGGCCTTGCGACGCCCGGCGCGGGCGGACTCCAGGGCGGCGCGGGCGATGTCGACACCTCTGCGCTCCCCAGATGGTTCATCGAATATCGACTTGTCCACACTATCCACAGGTTTGTCCCCAGCTGTGGTTTGATCGACGGGGGACGGCTCATCGGACACGGCGCACCTCCCCGCCGTGCACATCGAACCGCGCTCCCTGGAGTTCCTCCGGCACATCAGCCGGCACCGCCGCGGTGACTAGCACCTGCTCGGCGGCCAGCGCGACCTCAGCGAGCCGGGCCCGGCGATGGCTGTCCAGCTCGGCGAAGACGTCATCGAGCAACAGCACCGGCTCGGCGCCGCTGTGGCGCAGCAACTGGTAACTGCCCAGCCGCAGGGCCAGTGCCAAGGACCACGACTCACCGTGGCTGGCGTAGCCCTTGGCAGGACTGCCGCCTAGCTCAAGTTCCAGGTCGTCGCGGTGCGGCCCGACCAGGCAGACCCCGCGCTCGACCTCCGTCATCCGCACCCGGGCCAGCTGCGCCAACATCGCCACCTCCAGCGCCTCGACATCCGCCTTGCCAGCTGTGGGGGCTACCTCCGGCAGGGCGTCACCCAAGCTGCTGCGGTACTCCAGCTGCGCTGAGGCCGCTTCCGGGGCCACCGCGCGGTAAGCCGCGATGACGTAGGGGGCCAGCTCGACGAGGAGGTCCAGCCGGGCTCCGAGCAGCTCCGCGCCGTACCGGGCGAGGTGACCGTCCCACACGTCCAGAGTGCGCAGATCGCCCGGCCCGCCACCGGACCGGCGCGCCATGCCAGCGGACTTGAGCAACGCGACGCGCTGGCGCAGCACCTTGTCATAGTCGGCTTGCACGCCGGCCAGCCGGGGCGCGCGCAACACCAGCAGATCGTCGAGGAACCGGCGGCGCTGCGCTGGGTCACCACGGACCAGCGCCAGGTCCTCCGGCGCGAACAACACGCTGCGCAGCACCCCGAGTATTTCCCGTGGCCGGGGCACCGGGGAGCGGTTGAGCCGGGCCCGGTTGGCTCGCCCGGCGGCGATCTCCAGCTCCACGGTCAGCTCCCGGCCATCGTGCACCACCGCGGTGCGCACGATGGCGCGCTGGGCGCCGTGGCGGATCAGCGGCGCGTCCGTGCTCACCCGGTGTGAACCCAGTGTGGACAAGTAGCCCAGCGCTTCGACCAGGTTCGTCTTGCCCTGCCCGTTCGGGCCGACCAGCACCGAGACACCGGGGGCAAAGTCCAGCTCGGCGTGCTCCCAGGAGCGGAAATCAGTGACCGCGAGCTGCCTGACGTACACGCGGCTAGTGATGATGTTGTGGGCCGGATGAATCGGAGCTGGCCTGCTGCACGTCGGGTCCTTCCGGTAGCGCGGGCCCCTACCGTAGCGGCGGGTCGGTGCCCTCGGACCGGCTGTCCTGGGCATCCACCGCCCTAGTGTCTTGAGTCTTTTCCTGAAGAGAGAACACCAGTAGCAGTAATAGGTGCTGTGGGCGCTGTGGATACCGGCTATCTGTCCAGCTCCGCCGGTGTGGTGCGGTGTGGACCGCGCGCTGTGTCATTCGTGGAGCGCGGCGCCCCTCGGTGGACAACGTCGGGGCACCGGGGCGCGATGCACAGGGGTGCCTAGTTATCCACAGAGTTGTCCTCAGGTGTGGGTAGATCGGTTACCCGGTGTGTCGCTGACGGGCTGGGTGCGCCGTGGACCCGGCTGATCTGGGCGTCACACGTCTGCTAAGCGGAGTGTCGCGCCGGCCGCCCGCGCCACACTCTCGAGGTGTTTCCGGTCCGACGTGACAACCGCATCGCCCCGACGGATGGCGCCTTCCACCACGGTCACATCCACGACGTCGTCATGGCCCGAGTGGCCGGCGAGGATGCCGACCGCGCGAGCCTGATCTTCTGTCATCCACTCCACGTCGCACATCGCGAGCAGCCGGGCGACGTTTGCCTGCCGAGGACCTCCTCGCCACGCCTGCGCAAGCACTGGCGCCGGAACGACGGGTGCGACTTCCTCCGCGAGCAAACCGGCGTGCAGTGCCCACATTCGCCGGTCGTTGCGCTCAGCGGCGATCAGCGCGCCCGTGTCGTAGGTGACGCCGGCCATCTACGCCGGTCGCTTCGTCGGATGGCGAGCGTCTGTCCGTCCCAGCAGCGCGCGGGCACGTGCTAATCCTTCGGCGAGTTCCGTTGTGGTCAGCGGCCCGTTGTCAGCCTCCCATTCGGCGATCGCCCGCCGTCCCGCGTCCATTCGCAGCCGGTGGGCCGCCGTGTCGGCCAGCCAACCGCTCACAGTCGTGCCCTCCGACCTGGCTGCACGCTCGATGGCATCGGCCAGCTCGGCCGGGAGCGAGATCGAACGTTTCTGCCGCTGCGCCATGCCAAAAACGGTAGCACAGGCGGTAGGACACCGGT
>JBOHFY010000140.1:0-4208 GCA_050699895.1 Pseudonocardiaceae bacterium | reverse complement strand
GCTCGACGGAGTAGGTGTTCAGCCGGGTCAGCGCCGGGTCGGCGCGCAGCTGGCCGACCAGCCCGGCGGAGTGAAACGTCGAGCCGCTGGTCAGCTCGGCGCGCTCCAAAACCAGCACATCGCGCTCGCCGCGCTCGGTCAGGTGGTAGGCGACGCTGGCTCCGCCCACCCCCCCGCCGATTACCACGACCCGGGCTGACGCGGGGAGGGACACGTGCGAGGCTAACATCGACCGGAGACGAGGAGAACGTCATGCACGTTCCTACCGACGAGCTGATCGACCCCGAATTTGCCGCGCTGCTGGACCGACTGCCGTGCACCGCCGCCCGCCCGCGCACCGTCGAGGACCTCCCCGGTGGGCTGACCAATCGCAACCTCAAGGTGAGCACCCCGAACGGGGCGGTGGTCGTGCGGCTCTCGGCCGGCGCCACCAGCCTGCTGGCCATCGACCGGGATAACGAGCACGCCAACTCCCGCGCCGCCGCAGCCACCGGGGTGGGCGCGCCGGTGCTGGACTACCTGCCGGGCGAGGGCGTGCTGGTGGTGGGTTTCCTGCCCGGCCGCACCCTGACGAACAGCGACTTGGTCGATCCCGCGCGGCTGGGCCGGGTCGCCCGAGCCTGCCGGACCCTGCACGCCGGCCCGCGATTCGGCGCCGACTTCGACATGTTCGACATCCAGCGGCGCTACTTGCGGATCGTGCGGTCGCACGGCTTCCGGCTGCCGCCGCGTTACCTGGAGTTCGCGCCGGCCGCCGAGCGCATCGAGCGCGCCCTCGGCCTGCGCCGCGAGCCCACGGTGCCCTGCCATAACGATCTGCTGGCGGCCAACCTGATCGACGACGGCGCGCGGGTCTGGATCATCGACTACGAGTACTCGGGGAACAACGACGCCTGCTTCGAGCTGGGCAACCTCTGGAGCGAGGCCGATTTGTCGCTGGATCACCTGGCGGAGCTCGTCGGGCAATACTACGGCCGGACGCTGCGTAACAAGGTCGCTCGGGCCCGGTTGTTCGGGTTGATGTCGAAGTACGGCTGGACGCTGTGGGCCTCGATTCAGCACAGCGCCGCCACCGTGGACTTCGACTTCTGGTCCTGGGGCATGGAGAAATACGACCGCGCCGTCGCCGAATTCACCAGCCCCGACTTCGAACGCCTACTCCAGGGCGTCCACCGAGCCGACTGAGAGGAGACCGGATGGGTTCAGGGCGGCTGACGCTCGAGGAGCTCCGGGTGCTGGTCAGTGAGCGGCGGGTGGACACGGTGCTGGTCGCGCTGACCGACATGCAAGGCCGGCTGCAGGGCAAGCGGTACGCCGCCGCGCACTTCCTGGCCGAGGTGGTCCCGAACGCGGCCGAGGCGTGCGGCTACCTGCTGGCCGTCGATGTGGACATGAACACCGTGGACGGCTACGCGATGTCGTCCTGGGAACGCGGCTACGGTGACATCGTGCTGGCGCCCGATCTGGCGACGCTGCGCCAGGTGCCCTGGCACGAGGCGACCGCGCTGGTGCTCTGCGACGCGCGGTGGGCCGACGGCGGCCCGGTGGCCGTGTCGCCGCGCCAGGTCCTGCGCCGCCAGCTGGATCGCCTCGCTGAGCGCGGGCTGACCGCGCAGGTCGGCACCGAGCTGGAGTTCCTCGTCTTCGCCGACTCCTACGACGCCGCCTGGCGCAAGGGCTACCGCGAGCTGGAGCCGGCGAACCGCTACAACGTCGACTACTCGCTGCTCGGCACCGGGTACCTCGAGCCGCTGCTGCGCGCGATCCGCAACGGCATGACCGGCGCCGGCATGATCGTCGAATCGGCCAAAGGCGAGTGCAATCCGGGCCAGCACGAGATCACCTTCCGCTACGCCGACGCGCTCACCACCTGCGACAACCACAGCATCTACAAGACCGGCGCCAAGGAGATCGCCGACGCGGCCGGGATGAGCTTGACCTTCATGGCCAAGTACGACCAGCGCGAGGGCAACTCCTGCCACATCCACCTCTCGCTGCGCGGCGCCGGTGGCGAGCCGGTGCTGCCCGGGGACGGCCCGCACGGTTTCTCCCCGCTGATGGGGCACTTCCTGGCTGGGCAGCTGGCGTGCCTGCGTGAGCTCACCTACCTGCTTGCGCCGAATGTGAACTCCTACAAGCGTTTCGCGGCGGGCAGTTTCGCCCCGACAGCGCTGGTCTGGGGGCTGGACAACCGCACCTGCGCGCTGCGGGTGGTCGGGCACGGCCCGTCGCTGCGGGTGGAGAACCGGGTCCCCGGCGGCGACGCAAACCCGTACCTGGCGGTGGCCGCGCTCATCGCGGCGGGGCTGCACGGCATCGAGCACGAGCTGGAGCCCCCGGCGCCCTTCGCCGGCAACGCTTACCGTTGTGACGCGCCGAGGGTGCCGGGCACGCTGCGCGAGGCCGCCCAGCTGTGGGCGGACAGCCCGGTCGCGCTCGCCGCGTTTGGCGCGGACGTCGTCGAGCACTACCGCAACGCCGCGCGCGTCGAGCTGAGCGCCTTCGACGCCGCGGTGACCGACTGGGAGCGCCAGCGTGGCTTCGAACGGCTCTGAGCGGCGCCGCCCGGTGATTGGGCTGACCGCCTACACCGAGCGGGCGCGGTACCTGAGCTGGGACGTTGAGGCTTCGCTGCGGCCCAGTACCTACGTCGACGCCGTTATCCGAGCGGGCGGTGTCCCGGTGCTGCTACCGCCCGTGGACGGCGCGGCGCGGGCCCTACTCGGCGTGCTGGACGGCCTGGTGCTCTCCGGCGGCGGTGATCTCGACGCCGCCGCGTACGGCGAGGTGGCGCACCGGGCCAACGGTGGCGTGCGGCCAGCGCGCGACGCGTTCGAGCTGGCCCTGCTCCGCGCCGCGCTGGACCGCGACCTGCCCACACTCGCGGTGTGCCGGGGCACGCAGCTGCTCAACGTCGCGCTCGGCGGCTCGCTGACCCAGCACCTGCCCGACGTGCTCGGCCACCACGGGCACCAGCCGCGGCCCGGCGTGTTCGGTCCGGTCCAGGTGCGCCTGGCCGTGCACAGCCGGGTCGCGGCGATCCTCGGAACCGACGCGCGGGTGCTCTGCCACCACCATCAGGCGCTGGGCCGGGTAGCGGAGGATCTCGACGTCGTCGGCTGGGCGCACGACGGCACGGTCGAGGCGGTCGAGCTGCCGGGAGGCGCTTTCCTGCTCCGCGTGCAGTGGCACCCCGAGCAGGACCCCAGCGACGACCGGTTGTTCGCCGCGCTGGTCGCGGCCTGTGCGAGGAGGTGACCAGGTGGGCGGACGGCTCGATGGCCGGGTCGCGGTGGTGACCGGCGGCGGCAGCGGGATCGGCCTGGCCTCGGCGCGCCGGCTGGCCGCCGACGGCGCCTCGGTGGTGATCGCGGACATCGACCCCGTTACCGGTAATGCCGCGGCCGCCGACGTGGACGGGCTGTTTGTCCGCACCGACGTGACCAGCGAGCCCGAGGTGTCGGCGCTGTTCGCCGCGGCGATCGAGCGCTACGGCGCGGTGGACGTCTCCTTCCACAACGCCGGCATCTCCCCACCGGAGGACGACTCGATCCTGACCACTGGGCTCGACGCCTGGCGGCGGGTCCAGGAGGTCAACCTCACCTCGGTGTACCTGTGCTGCCGGGCGGTGCTGCCGCACATGCAACGCCAGGGCCGCGGGTCGATCATCAACACCGCGTCGTTCGTGGCGGTAATGGGATCGGCCACCTCACAGATTTCCTACACCGCGTCCAAGGGCGGGGTGGTCGCGCTGTCCCGGGAGCTGGGCGTGCAGTTCGCCCGCCAGGGCATCCGGGTCAACGCGCTGTGCCCGGGGCCGGTGAACACCCCGCTGCTGCGCGAGCTGTTCGCCGCGGACCCGCAGCGCGCGCAGCGCCGGCTGGTGCACGTCCCGATGGGCCGGTTCGGCGAACCGGAGGAGATCGCCGCCGCCGTCGCCTTCTTGGCCAGCAACGACGCCGCCTTCATCACCGCGTCGACGTTCCTGGTAGACGGCGGCATCTCCGCTGCCTACGTCACGCCGCCGTAGCCGCCCGCGGCGCCGGTGTCTCCATTCGACCGCACCGCTCCCTACTCGGGCGGCATCGGCGCGGTCTGATACCGGGCGTGAGTGCTCTCAGTGCGTTGAGTTCGACAGTGGAGTTGCTCAACCCTGGGCGGATTCAAGGAGCGCTCGCAACACCCTGTGTGAAGTGGGGTGTCGTGAT
>JBOHFY010000139.1:0-11147 GCA_050699895.1 Pseudonocardiaceae bacterium | reverse complement strand
CCGGAGCTCGCGACACTACTCGGCCTCGGCGCTGCGACCGCAGGGATCCTCCTGGTCGGCCTCGGCCTCGGCTGGTTGATCGACCGGCTAGTGGACACCCTCCCGGCGTTCACCCTGGTTGGTTTGGCGCTCGGCATTGTCGGTGCCGGCGTCTATATCTACACCAAGTTCACCAAGTTCCTGAAGGAGTAAGCGCAGCACGTGACCACCTCTGACGTGACCCCGACCAAGGCGGTCGTGAAGCTACGCCGGGCCACGCCCCTGGCGGCGTGCCTCGGTGCTGTCGGCTTCGTGGTACTCGTGCCGATGGGCTACCCGCTGGCGGCGGTGTTCTTCTGCGGTGGGCTCGGCCTGGGTCTGTTCAACACGGCGCTGGTCCAGCGTTCCGCGGCGCGCTTCGCGGCCAGTGGCGACCCCAGCAAGCGGCGGTTCGCGGTGGCGGTGCTCGCTCGGCTCACGCTGGTCACCGGGCTCGCGGTCGGCTTGGCGCTGGCGGTGCAACCCGAAGGTCTCGCGGTGTTCGCCGGACTGGCCGCACTGCAGTTATTGATCATCTTTATCGCGTCGGTTCCGCTGGTCAAGGAGCTGCGCCAGTCCGGAGTCGGGGGTTCCCCGTGATGCGCGAGCTAATACTGGCCGAGGGTGGCGGTGTTCAGGTCGGCGAACACCCCGCTTGGCATGTGTTGGGCCTGACGATCAACGCTGACACCGTGATCTCCACCGCGATCGCTGCGGTCATCGTCCTGGGGTTCGGGTTCTATCTGGCGGCTAAGTCGACCGCCAAGGTGCCCAGCGGCCTGCAATTGGCCTTCGAGACGGTGACCGACCAGGTGGAGCGCCAGGTCGAGAGCAACGTCGGCATCCGCACCGCGCCCTTTGTCGTGCCGCTGGCGATCAGTCTGTTCTTCTTCATCCTGATCGCCAACTGGCTGTCGATCCTGCCGCACGCCTGGGAGCAGTACGTCCGGCCACCGACGTCAGATGTGAACCTCACCTTCGCGATGTCTTTCTTCGTGATCATCTTGGTGCACATTACGGGCATCCGTGTCAAAGGCAAGCGCTACTTCAAGCACTTCGTCGAGCCCTACCCCATTCTGCTTCCGCTGACCCTCATCGAGGAGCTGGTCAAGCCGGTCACTCTCGGGCTGCGGCTGTTCGGCAACATCCTCTCGGGGACCGTCATGGTCGCTGTGCTCTCGCTGCTGCCGGTGGCCGTGTCGTGGTTGCCGACCTCGGCCTGGAAGTTGTTCGACTTGTTCATCGGTCTACTCCAGGCGCTGATCTTCGCCTTGTTAACGATCATCTACTTCGGATTCGCGGCTGGCGGACACGAGGAGGAGGCCGGCTGACTGGCGCTCCCATCACGTACGACAAAACACTGGCTTCAGGACCTCAAGGCTTGAGGACATAGAGAGGAAGACATGAGTTTCTCCGCACTGCTCCTTGACCAGCAGGGGGGCGGCACCACCGGCTCGGTCCAGTTGGCCGGCGCTTTCATCGGGGGCGGGTTGGCGCTGGCCGGCGGCGCGCTCGGCGCGGCGATCGGTGACGGCCTCGCGGGTGGCGCGACCATTCAGGGCGTTGCCCGCCAGCCCGAAGCGCAGGGTCGGCTGTTCACCATCTTCTTCCTGACGGTGGGTCTGGTGGAGGCGATGTACTTCATTAATCTCGCCTTCATGGCGTTATTCGTCTTCGTACTCGCCAAGTGATGTGACTGTTAAGGGGTGTTCATGAGTACGAGCAACCTGGCCGAACAGGGCGGTGGCAACCTCTTCCTCATTCCCAACGCCACGTTTTTCGCTGAGCTGGTGATCTTCCTCATCGTGCTCGGAGTGATCTGGCGCTACGTGGTGCCCCCCGTGAAGCGCGCGATGGGCGAGCGCCAGGAGATGGTCCGTCGGCAGATCCAGGAGAGCCAGCAGGCCAGCAAGCGCCTGGCCGAGGCGCAGGCCCGCTATTCCGAGGCGCTGGCGCTGGCGCGGGTCGAGGCGGCCAAGATCCGGGATTCCGCTCGGGCCGATGCGCAGGAGATCAAGGATGAGATGCGCCAGCAGGCCGAGCAGGAGGTTGCCCGGATCCGCGAGCGCGGCGCCGAGCAGCTGGCCACCCAGCGCGAGCAGGTCGTCCGCGAGCTGCGTGGCGAGCTGGGCAGGCTTGCGGTGACGCTGGCTGGTCGCATCGTCGGTGAGTCCGTGGCCGACGACGCCCGGCGGGCCGGCACGGTGGACCGCTTCCTGGACGAGCTGCAGGGTTTCGCGAGCCCGGAGAATGTCCCTGGGAATGTCTCTGGGAATGTGACCGAGGAGGCTACCGGGAGCGTGGCCGCCGAGGGGACCGTCTCGGTACCCAGCGCGCGCCGGAGCCGCTGATGCAGCCGGCCAGCAGGGCGGCATTGGCCGCGGCCCGGGAGCGGCTCGAGAGCCGGATCGCCGACGCCAGTGCCGCCGACCGTGACCGGGTGGGGGACGACCTGGGTGCCGTCGCGGTGGTGCTGGGCGGGCAGCCGGTGATCAGGCGGCATCTCGCTGATTCCTCGGCACCCGAGCAGATCCGACGACAGATGGTCGAGGGCCTGTTTGACGGCAAGGTGAGCCAGATCAGCCTCGGGGTCTTGGGTGACCTGGTGGTTTCCCGCTGGTCTCGACCACTGGACCTGGTTGACGGAGTCGAGGAGCTGGCTTGGCAGGCGCTACTGGCGCTGGCCGAGGGGGACGAAAGCCTTGATGACGTGGAAGACGAGCTGTTCCGATTCGGCCGGATCCTGGTTGCGCAACCGCGCCTGGCGACACTGTTGGGTGATGAGAGCGCCCCCGCCCAGCGGCGGCTGGAGTTGTTGGACACGGTGCTGGCCGGTCGCACCGCCGCGGTGACCCGCCGGCTCCTGGCGCAGGCGGTCCGGGCGCCGAGGCGGCGCCCGCTTGAGGAGATCGTCGAGGAGCTCGTTGACCGGGCAGCTGCCCGGCGGGAACGCTCGGTGGCCTACGTCACCGCCGCTGGCCCCCTGTCCGAGCCGCAGGAACAGCGGTTGGTCGACGTTCTCCACCGGATCTACCGGCGACCGATCTCGGTCAAGGTGGACCTCGACCCCGGGCTGCTCGGTGGCCTGGTCATCCGAGTGGGTGACGAAGTGATCGACGGCAGCGTGGCGGCCCGGTTGGGCCAGGCGCGCCAGTGGATATCCCGATGAGCACAGAGAGCAGGGACTGAATAGCCATGGCGGAGCTGACGATCTCCTCGGACGAGATCCGGAGCGCGATCGAGAACTACGTCACCTCCTTTGCGACCACGACCTCGCGGGAGGAGGTGGGCCTGGTCGTCTATGCCGGTGACGGCATCGCCCGGGTCGAGGGACTGCCCTCGACGATGACCAACGAGCTGCTGGAGTTCCCTAGCGGTGTGCTCGGTGTCGCGCTCAACCTCGAGGTGCGGGAGATCGGCGCGGTCATCCTGGGCAACTTCGAGGAGATTGAGGAAGGCCAGGAGGTCAGGCGCACCGGAAGGATCCTGTCGGCGCCGGTGGGGGACAATTTCCTCGGCCGGGTGGTGGACCCGCTGGGCATCCCGCTCGACGGCCTGGGTGACATCGTCGCCGACGAACAGCGGGTACTGGAGCTGCAGGCGCCCTCGGTGATCGATCGGCAGCCGGTGAAGGAGCCCCTGCAGACGGGCATCAAGGCGATCGACTCGCAGACGCCGATCGGTCGCGGCCAGCGTCAGCTCATCATCGGTGACCGCAAGACCGGCAAGACCGCGGTGTGTATCGACACCATTCTCAACCAGAAGTCGAACTGGGCGACCGGTGACCCGACCAAGCAGGTGCGCTGCATCTACGTGGCGGTCGGCCAGAAGGGCACCACGATCGCGGCGGTCCGCCAGACCCTGGAGGATGCCGGCGCGTTGGCCTACACCACCATCGTCGCCGCGCCCGCATCAGATTCGGCCGGTTACAAGTGGATCGCGCCCTACACCGGTTCGGCGATCGGCCAACACTGGATGTACCAGGGCAAACACGTACTGATCATCTTCGATGACCTGTCCAAGCAGGCCGAGGCCTACCGCGCGCTGTCCCTGCTGCTGCGCCGCCCGCCGGGTCGGGAGGCCTACCCGGGTGATGTGTTCTACCTGCACTCACGGTTGCTGGAGCGCTGCGCGAAGCTGTCCAACGAGCTGGGCGCGGGCTCGATGACCGGCCTGCCGATCATCGAGACCAAGGCCAACGACATCTCGGCCTACATCCCGACCAACGTCATCTCCATCACTGACGGCCAGTGCTTCTTCGAGTCCGACCTGTTCAACCAGGGTGTCCGGCCAGCGATCAACGTCGGTGTGTCGGTATCCCGGGTCGGCGGCTCGGCGCAGATCAAGGCGATGAAGTCGGTCGGCGGCACGCTGCGCCTCGAGCTGTCGCAGTACCGCGAACTGGAGGCGTTCGCGGCGTTCGGGGCGGAGAACCTGGATGCCACCTCACGACGTCAACTTGAGCGCGGTGCCCGGCTCACCGAGCTGCTCAAGCAGGGGCAGTACGCGCCGCTGCCGGTCGAAGAGCAGGTGGTGTCCATCTTCCTCGGGACCCGGGGGCATCTGGACGAGGTGGCGGTGGCTGACGTCCGGCGTTTCGAGTCGGACTTCCTCGCCGATGTCCGCAAGAACCACCAGGGCATCTTTGATGCGATCCGGGAGACCAAGCAGTTCAGCGAGGACACCGAGCAGCAGGTGGTGGACGCGGTGACGGCGTTCAAGAAGCAGTTCACCACCGCGGACGGCTCGGCCCTGGATTCGGAACTGAGTGAGGAGGCCGAGGCGATGGACGCCGACGAGGTCGAGCGCGAATCGGTCAAGGTTAACAAGCCTGCTCCGAAGAAGTGACGCGATAATGGCAGCGCAACTCAGAGTTCTGCGTCGACGGATCCGCTCGGTCCAGTCCACAAAGAAGATCACTAAGGCGAGCGAGCTCATCGCCACCTCGCGGATCGCCCGGGCCCAGGCCCGGGTGGAGGCGTCCCGGCCGTACGCCAGGGAGATCACCAAGGTGCTCTCCGCGCTGGCCAGCGCTGCGGGAACCCTGGACAACCCGCTGCTGGTCGAGCGGGAGAACCCGACCCGGGCGGCGATCCTGGTGGTGACCAGCGACCGGGGCTTGTGCGGTGGCTACAACGCCAACCTGATCAGGGCCGCGGAGGAGCTGCACGCGCTGCTGCGCGAGGAGGGCAAGTCCGTGACGCTGTACCTGACCGGTCGCAAAGCGGTGAGCTACTACACGTTCCGAGGGCGGCCGATCGAGCAGTCCTGGACCGGGTTCTCCGAGCAACCCACTTATTCTCATGCCGCCGCGGCGGGCAACGCGCTGGTGCGCGCGTTCCTGGCCGGTGCGCGGGACGGCGGCGTGGACGAGCTGCACATCGTCTACACCGAGTTCCGATCGCTGCTCACCCAGACGCCCCAGGCGCGCCGGATCGCGCCGCTGGAGGTGCAGTATGTCGGTGATAACGAACACCGCTCAGGTCAGCGGTCGCGCGCGGATGGCCCGGCACCGCTGTATGAGTTCGAGCCCGATGCCGACGAGCTCCTCGCGCACCTGTTGCCCAAGTACATCAACACCAGGATTTACGCGGCGTTTCTCGAGGCTGCGGCATCGGAGCAGGCCGCCCGTCGCCAGGCGATGAAGGCGGCCACGGACAATGCAACCGAGCTGATCCAGGACCTCACCCGTGAGGCCAACCGGGCCCGTCAGGGCCTGATCACCCAGGAGATCAGCGAGATCGTCGGCGGCGCGGAAGCGCTGTCCGCCGCGGGAAGTGATGACTGAGATGAGCACAACTGAGAAGTCGACCGTCGCTTCCTCCGCTACCGCGACGGGAGTCGGCCGCGTGGTACGGGTCGCCGGGCCGGTGGTGGACGTGGAGTTCCCCCGAGGCCAGCTGCCGCGGTTGTTCAACGCGCTGACGGTGCGGGTCGAGCTGGAAGCGCTGCGCAAGACGATGACCCTGGAAGTCGCGCAGCACCTCGGCGACAACACCGTGCGCGCCATCGCGATGCAGCCCTCCGATGGGCTGGTCCGGGGCGC
Organism: Pseudonocardiaceae bacterium; assembly: GCA_050699895.1. Taxonomy (GTDB): domain Bacteria; phylum Actinomycetota; class Actinomycetes; order Mycobacteriales; family Pseudonocardiaceae. Next base: position 5,083 of record JBOHFY010000139.1, on the reverse strand, counting down.
GCTAGTGACCGACACCGGATCGGCGATCTCGGTACCGGTCGGAAACCAGGTCAAGGGCCACGTGTTCAACATGCTGGGCCAGTGCCTGGACGCCCCGGACACGACGTTCGCCGGGGACCGTTGGGAGATCCATCGCAAGCCGCCGCCGTTCGACCAGCTCGAGGGCCAGACGGAGATGCTCGAGACCGGGTTGAAAGTCATCGATCTGCTCACCCCCTACGTGCAGGGTGGCAAGATCGGCCTGTTCGGTGGCGCCGGGGTGGGCAAGACGGTGCTCATCCAAGAGATGATCATCCGAGTGGCCCGGAACTCCGGGGGGACCTCGGTGTTCGCTGGCGTGGGCGAGCGCACTCGGGAAGGCAACGACCTGTTCCTGGAGATGCAAGAAGCCGGCGTGCTCAAGGACACCGCGCTGGTCTTCGGCCAGATGGATGAGCCGCCCGGTACCCGGATGCGGGTCGCGCTGTCCGCGCTGACCATGGCGGAGTACTTCCGCGACGAGATGAACCAAGATGTGCTGCTGTTCATCGACAATATCTTCCGGTTCACCCAGGCCGGTTCGGAGGTCTCCACCCTGCTGGGCCGGCTGCCCTCCGCGGTGGGCTACCAGCCGACGCTGGCCGATGAGATGGGCGAGCTGCAGGAGCGGATCACCTCGACCAGAGGCCGGTCAATCACCTCCATGCAGGCGATCTACGTGCCGGCCGACGACTACACTGACCCGGCGCCAGCGACCACCTTCGCCCACCTGGACGCCACCACCGAGCTCTCCCGGGGCGTGTTCGCCAAGGGCATCTTCCCCGCGGTGAACCCGCTGACCTCGTCCTCCACCATCCTCGACCCGCAGTACGTGGGGAAGGAGCACTACCGGGTGGCCCAGGAGGTCAAGCGGATCCTGCAGAAGTACAACGAGCTGCAGGAGATCATCGCCATCCTGGGCATGGACGAGCTGACCGAAGAGGACAAGGTCGTCGTCAAGCGGGCCCGCCGGATCGAGCGGTTCCTCAGTCAGAACATGTATTCCGCCGAGCAGTTCACCGGCCAGGAGGGCTCGACGGTTCCGCTGAAGGAGACGATCGAGGCTTTCGACAAAATCTGCAAAGGTGATTTCGATCACATGCCCGAGCAGGCATTCTACCTGTGTGGCGGTCTAGAGGATCTAGAGGCGAAGTATCAGAAGCTCTCTGCGGAGAGTTGACCGGTTAGACTCCACCAGATCCGCCGGGGAGGCAACGACAGGGTAGGGAGACGCGAGTGGCTGAGATGTCCGTCGAGCTGGTCGCGGTGGAGCGTCAGGTGTGGTCCGGTCACGCGGCCTCGGTGTTCGCCCAGACCACCGAAGGTGAGCTGGGCATTCTGCCCGGGCACGCACCGCTGCTCGGTGAGCTCATTGAAGGTGGGATTGTCAAGGTCACCACCACTGACCGCGAGATCGTGACGGCGGCCGTCTTCGGCGGCTTCCTCTCGGTCACCGGGGACAAGGTGAGTGTGCTGGCCGAGGCCGCCGAGCTGGCCGACGAGATCGACCCGCGGGCCGCCAGAGATGCCCTCGCGCACGCTGGCTCCGGAGCGGACGCGGATTCGGTACGGGCCAGAGCCACAGCGCGGCTCAAGGCGCTCGGCCAGGCCGTCTGAGATCCCGTCAGGTGTATGGCGGGCCTTCATGGGGATCGGACAGATCGTCGGGTTGGTCCTGCTCATCGCGGTACTGGTGATCAGTACCCGGGTGTTTCGACGGCTGTGGCGCCTTCGTCAGGGCGGGGTCGATGTCGCGCTGCGGTTGAGCCTGAATGACGCGGGCCGTGGCTGGCGCCAGGGGGTTGGCCGCTACCGGGGCGATGGTTTCGCCTGGTTCCGCTTCTCCAGCCTGCGGTCGGGCCCCGACCGGGTGCTCGACCGGGAGCGGCTGCAGATCGTGGAGCGACGCGGGCCGACAGTGCCGGAGAGCTACGCGGTACCCAGCGGGTCGGTCGTGCTGCGCTGCCGCACGGGTGTCGACGAGCTGGAACTGGCGATGCGGCAGGACACCTTCACCGGTTTCCTGTCCTGGCTGGAGTCAGCACCCCCCAGCACCAACCCCTGGGCCTCATGAGTTACTCGTCTCCTCCGCCAGGCTGCCAGAGCACGTCGCCCTCTGGGTTGGCGACTCGGGACAGGATGAATAGCAGGTCGGAAAGCCGGTTGAGGTAGCGCGCGGTCAGCGGGTTGGAGCGCTGCGCGTTGTGGGCTAACAGCGCCCAGGTACTCCGCTCGGCCCGCCGGGTGACCACCCGCGCGGTGTGCAGCAACGCCGCGCCCGGGGTGCCGCCGGGCAGGATGAACGAGTTCAGTGTCGGGAGCGCGGCGTTGAACTCGTCACACCATCCCTCCAGCCGGGTGACATAGCTCTCATCGATCCGCAGCGGCGGGTACTTCGGATCTTCGGTGATGGGGGTGCACAGGTCAGCGCCCACGTCGAACAGGTCGTTCTGCACCCGCCGCAGCACCGTGATCAGGCGTTGCGGCAGCGCTCCCAGTGCGAGCGCCACACCGAGCGCGCAGTTGGCTTCGTCCACATCGGCATAGGCAACCAGCCGCGGGTGAGTTTTGGGCACCCGGGAGAAGTCGCCAAGGCCGGTCGACCCGTCATCGCCGGTACGGGTATAGATCCTCGTAAGGTGCACAGCCACAGCGCCCAGCCTAGCTACGCCCGTGAGTGGCGATGCGAGCTATGAGTCGCATCGCCACTCACGGGTTATCCACAGGGAGTTCGCCGCTCGCGTAGCGCTGGCGGATGAGTTTCTTGTCGAACTTGCCTACGGAGGTCTTGGGTACCTCGGTGACGAACGACCAGCGCTCGGGGAGCTGCCAGGCCGGCACCGAGGCGCTGAGATGATCGCGTAGCTCGGCGGCGCTGATCCGCTCGCCGTCGGTGATGACCACGGTGGCCAGCGGCCGCTCCACCCACTTGTCGTCCGGGACGGCGACCACGGCGGCCTCAACGACCTTCGGGTGGCCCATCAGCAGGTTCTCCAGCGTCACCGAGGAGATCCACTCCCCACCGGACTTGATCACGTCCTTGGCGCGGTCGCTGATGGTGATGAAACCCAGCGCATCGAGGGTGCCGACATCACCGGTGCGCAGCCAGCCGTCGTGGAACCGCGCGGCGTCCGGCTCCTCGTAGTACCGCGCGGTGACCCACGGCCCTCGGACTTGGATCTCGCCGACCGACGTGCCGTCCCGCGGCAGCACGGCGTCGCCGTCGCCGACGACCCGACCCTCCACACCGGCGACGAGCCGCCCCGCGCCCGCCCGGTAGCGCCAGATCTCCTCGCCTCGCGCGCCGACCGGCGGGGTGGCGATCGAGCCGATCGGGGACATCTCGGTCATCCCCCAGGCTTGCGTGATCGGCACGCCTAGCTCCTCGGCGAAGGCCTTCATCAGCGCCAGCGCAACGGCGGAGCCGCCGCAGAGCACCTGGCGGATCGAGGACATGTCCCCGCCGCGCTCGCGCAGGTGGCGCAGCACGTCGCCCCAGATCGTCGGCACCGCGGCGGCGGCTGTGGGGCGCTGTGCCTCAATGAGCCTGACCAGCGGCTCAGCTTGGAGGAAACGGTCCGGCATGACCAAGCTGGCGCCAGACATCAGCGCGGCGTAAGGCAGCCCCCAGGCATTGGCGTGAAACATCGGCACCACCGGCAGGATCCGGTCGGCCGGCGTCAAGGCCAGGGCCTCGCCGGTACAGATGCACATCGAGTGCAGGTAAGCCGAGCGGTGGCTGTAGGCGACCCCTCTGGGGTTGCCGGTGGTGCCGCTCGTGTAGCACAGCGCGGCCGCGGAGCGCTCGTCGATGTCGGTCGGCCAGTCGAACTCCTCGGGCGCGGCGGCCAACAGCTCGTGGTAGGAGTGCAGTCGCTTACCGATGCCTTCCAGCCCCGTGGTGTCAACCGGCGTATCGGCTGCGCTCACCACAATGACGTGCCGGACCGTCTTCATCTCCGGCAGGGCGCGGGCCAGCAGCGGCACCAGCGAACCGTCCACGATCACCACGTCGTCCTGCGCGTGGTTGGCGATCCACGCCACCTGATCGGGCGCCAGCCTCGGGTTGAGGGTGTGCGCCACCGCGCCCATCGCGGGGATCGCCAGATACGCCTCGAGATGTTCCTGGTTGTTCCACTGGAAGGTGGCCACCCGCTGGTCACCGGTGATGCCCAAACCGCGCAGCGCCCCGGCCAGCCGCGCGGCGCGCCGCCCCACCTGGGTGTAGCTCGCGCGGCGGGCACCGTCGCCGGTCCAGGTGAGCACCTCGCCGTCACCGTGCACGGTGGTGCCATGGCGCAGGATCATGCCCACGGTCAGCGGAACGTCCATCATCGTGCTGTCCACCGCGGTGTCCCTTCCCGTCATCTGTTACTGACCAGTAGTGTTAGCCAGGCTTCAGCGGTGCGGAGGTGCCGATGCCCTACCCCAGTGATCGCGAGCGGGACCGGCCGTGGGTGATGCGCACGTACGCTGGTCACTCGTCCGCGAGTACGTCCAATGTGCTGTACCGGCGCAACCTAGCCAAGGGCCAGACGGGCCTTTCGGTGGCCTTCGATCTGCCCACCCAGACCGGCTATGACCCCGACCACGAGCTGGCCCGCGGCGAGGTCGGCAAGGTCGGTGTGCCGATCAGCCACCTCGATGACATGCGCACGCTGTTCGACGGCATCCCGCTGGGGCGGGCCAACACATCAATGACGATCAACGCCACCGCCATGTGGCTGCTAGCGCTCTACGCGTCGGTGGCCCAGGAGCGCGGGGCCGACCTGGCGCAGCTGTCGGGTACCACGCAGAACGACATCATCAAGGAGTACCTGTCCCGAGGCACCTACGTCTTCCCGCCAGCCCCGAGCCTGCGGTTGATCACCGACATAGTCGTCTACACGGTCAACCACATGCCGAAGTGGAACCCGATCAACATCTGCAGCTACCACCTGCAGGAGGCGGGCGCGACGCCGGTGCAGGAGATCGCCTTTTCGCTCTGCACGGCGATCACGGTGCTCGACGCCGTCAAGGCCTCGGGCAAGGTCGAGCCCGGGCACTTCCCGAAGGTCGTCGGGCG
>JBOHFY010000138.1:0-1556 GCA_050699895.1 Pseudonocardiaceae bacterium | reverse complement strand
CCCGGAGTGGGGATCTGGCACATGTCCTTCGCCGACAAGGACGACGCCACCGACTGGCAGGCGTACTTCCACCTGCGCAACCGGCTGGTCGGCGCGGCGCTGCACGGCACCGAGGAGCGACCTACGGCGATGTTCGCCGACAGCCTCAAACACGCCCTGAAACACGCCCTGGCGATGGAGTACTCCACCCTTGCGCTGCAGGAAATGGCGATCCGGGACTTCCTGGCCGGACCGGAAGCGTTGTTCGACAAGCTACCCACGGCGCTGGGTGAGGTCCGGGCCCGGTGCGCGGAGTTCACCGACGGGCAGGTGATGGACTCCCACGAGCTCCCGCGGCCCGCTCGCGGGCAGCTCGACGTGCAGCGCATGCTGACCCCACCCACGAACCCGGTCACCATCTGCGCGACCTTGCTCAAACGCCTGGCGCATCAGCTGCGCCCGGTCGACGCCCGGGCTCGGCACCAGCCGCAGCTGTCGCTGGCCCGCCGTGATGCCCGGTGGTTCGTGCTCTCCGGGCTGGATGGGGTGACTGTCTCCACGGCGGACGGTCGGGGCGTCACCTACCGCAAGCGGGACCCTCAGGCGTTCCGCTCGATGCTCGCGCGCTCGGTGGCGCTGCACCGGGAGCTCGCCCGGGAGTTTCCCCGGCTGCGCAAGCTCTACCGCGACGCCGCGCCGGAGCTCACTGGTCGCACCGGGTGGAAACGGATATTCGACGCATGATGGCGCCTTCCACTGACCGTCAGGAGGTTGCGCTGCTCGCCGCTGTGCAGCGCAGGATCGCGGTACCGCACGTGGTGACCGTCGCCCGAGGCATGTCGTATTTCGGTGAGCACGCCCTGGGCTGGCTGGCGCTGGGTGCGCTGGGGGCGCTGGTCGATCGGCGGCGCCGGCGGGAGTGGCTGCTGTCCGCGGCCGCGGTGGCCGCCACGCACGGGACGTCGATCGTGCTCAAGCGGGTGGTGCGCCGGCGGCGCCCGACTGATCCTTCCGTTACGGTGCTGGCGGGTACGCCAAGTCAGCTCTCCTTCCCCTCCTCGCATGCGGCCTCGACCACCGCGGCGGCGATTGTCTACGGCGGGCTGCTGCGTCGCCGGCTCAGCCCGCTGCTGGTGCCCCCGATGCTGCTCAGCAGGCTGGTGCTCGGTGTGCACTACCCGAGCGACGTGCTGGTCGGCTCCGCGCTGGGCGCGGCCATCGGTGCCGGGATGCGACGACGGCTTCGCGGCGAACCCCCGAGAGGACGGCGATGACCACCACCGCGCCGCGAATCCAGAGCAGTGTCCACAGCGGCACTGTGCTGGCCGGGCTGGTCCGCACCATGCGGCCCCGGCAGTGGGTGAAGAACGTTCTGGTGCTGGCGGCACCCTTCGCCGGCGGATTTCTCTTCCAGTTGCATGTGCTCATCGCGGTCGGGATCGCCTTCGTCGCGTTCTCGCTCGCCGCCTCCGGGGTGTATCTGGTCAACGACGTCCAGGACGTCGAGGCCGACCGGGCGCACCCGGTCAAACGCAACCGGCCGATCGCCGCTGGACTGGTGGCGCCACAGCTGGCGC
>JBOHFY010000137.1:0-3884 GCA_050699895.1 Pseudonocardiaceae bacterium | reverse complement strand
GCTGTGGTGCGACGAGGCGCCGTTCTACACCCTGGGTCCCCTGACGACGGACATCGCGCCGGCCTATGACCACATCACCTCGGCGATCGGCGCGGCGATGATCGCGCAAGCGGGCACCGCGATGCTCTGCTACGTCACGCCCAAGGAGCACCTCGGCCTGCCCGACCGCGACGACGTGAAGACCGGCGTGATCGCCTACAAGATCGCCGCACACAGCGCTGACCTGGCCAAGGGTCATCCGGGTGCCCAAGCCTGGGACGACGCGCTGTCGGCGGCCCGGTTCGAGTTCCGCTGGCACGACCAGTTCGCGCTGGCCCTGGACCCGGACACCGCGCGGTCTTACCACGACGAGACGCTGCCCGCCCCAGCGGCGAAGACCGCGCATTTCTGCTCGATGTGCGGGCCCAAGTTCTGCTCGATGCGCATCTCCGCCGACGTCCAGGCCTATGCGCACGAGCACGGGCTGTCCGGCGTGGAGGCCATTGAAGCGGGCCTGAAGCAGAAAGCCGACGAGTTCACCGCGGCCGGGGGGACGGTGTACCTACCCGTGACCGGGGCGTGACCGCTGGGCCCCCGGTCGCGCTGACCATCGCGGGGTCGGACTCCGGGGGTGGGGCGGGCCTGCAGGCCGATCTGCGCACGTTTACCACCTGCGGGGTGCACGGCTGCGTCGCGGTCACGGCGGTGACGGTGCAGAACTCGCTAGGCGTCACCGGCGTCGTGGAGATCCACCCGTCCACCGTGGCCGAACAGGTTCGGGCGGTGGCCACCGATATCAGGGTGGCCGCCGCCAAGACCGGCATGCTGGCCTCGACGGCGATCATTAGCGCGGTCGCCGAGGTGTGCGACGAGGTCGGCATCGGCCGCTGCCGCGCGGTGCCGTTGGTGGTCGACCCGGTAGCCGCCTCTCTGCACGGCGACCCGCTGCTGGCTCGCGATGCCCTGGCCACCCTGCGCCGCGAGCTGCTCCCCCGGGCTACCCTCGTCACGCCCAATCTGGACGAGGTGGGGCTGCTGGTCGGCATCGACGTCCGGTCCCGGGCGGAGCAGTACGAGGCCGCCCGCGCGCTGCACGCGCTGGGACCGCGGTGGGTGCTAGTCAAGGGCGGGCATCTGCATGACGACCCGCACTGCCTGGATCTGCTGTATGACGGCCACGAGTTCACCACGTTCACCGGTCCCCGGCTAGCCACCCCACATACCCACGGCAGCGGCGACACCCTGGCCGCAGCGATCACCTGCGCCCTGGCCCGTGGCGCCGCGATGCCCGAGGCGGTCAGCTACGGCAAGCGCTACATCGAGCAAGCGATAACCCACGCATACCCCCTCGGCGCCGGGATAGGCCCAGTCTCCCCCTTCTGGCGCCTGCGTCCCGACTGACCCACCCAGATCCGCTCAGGCGGGCGCTGCTCCCCGGTTGCGGCCAGCTAGGCGGCATCGGCGGCTCGGTGGGCGGCGATCACGTCGCCGAGCGCTTCTAGGTTCGCTTGATGGGTGGTTACGCTGTCGAAGCCATACACCTGCTGGCGCCGCCGCAACTGCTCGACGGCGTGGCCCACGTCCCGGGCCAAGAGGGCGACCGGACTGGCCAGGAGCTGCGCGGCGGTGAGCAGTCCCGGGGCGCTGGCCGCGATCTGCGCGGCGGCATCCTCGGGATCGTGGCCGATCACTACCCACTGCAGGAGCACATCGGATCGGTAACGGCGACCCCCGGCTCGTCGACGCACGTCGTCCACTCGCTTCACCATCTCAGCGGCGGAGCACACGGTGAACGTGCCCGCCGGGGCGCCCTGCACCTGGCGGAGCCCGGTGAAACTCACGATCTCAGCGTGCCGGGCCGCGACCGACAGCACGGGACTCGACATCCCACCGACCATCAAAGGCACCGACCGCTGCACGGGCCGGGGCTGGTGAGCCTCGTCGGCCAGCCGGCGGCGCACCTCGAGCACCATCTGCTCCAGTGCCACCACCCGCTGGCCCAGCGGCAGCCAGGGCAGCTGGGCGTCCTCGTGCTCGCTGCGCATGTGCCCAGCGCCGAGCCCAAGCTCGGCCCGGCCCCGCGACAGCACATCGAGGGTGGCCACCGCACGGGCCAGCAGCGCCGGATTCCAGAATCCGGTGTTCAGCACGCACGTCCGCAGCCGGAGCCGTTCGCTGATCATCCCCGCGGCGGTCAGCGCGGCGAAGGGAGCGAGGGCACCGAGATGGTCGGGCACGGCAAAGACGTCGTAACCGAGCGCGTCGGCACGACACACCAACTGGATGAAGTCCCGCTGGGACGACACGGCACTCACGTTGATCCCGAACGTGACCTCTGGCATGATCGTGATGCCGCCTCAGTCGGGTCGGTGCGTGCAGACGAGCATCTGGTTGCCGCCGACTTGGAACTCATAGTCGACGTCGATCACCTGGGTGGTGATGCCCTGGTCAGCGAGCTGGGTGAGCAACTGATCGAAATAGGGATAGCTGACCGCGCCCATGGCCATCAGCGGAAAGATCCGGAGCTCGTCTCGGGTGACCCGCATGAGCTCGCCGATGCTGTCTCGATGGAATGCCAGGTCGAGCCGGTCGGCGTAGCTGAACAGCAGGTGCGAGCTCAAGACCAGGTCAAACGTGTCGTCGGCGAAGGGCAGGCGGGGTAGCTCGCCAAGCACATAACGCTCGGGGTGAGCTCGCCAATCAGCGGTGAAGCGGGTGACCGCGCCATTGCGGGAGCGCTGGTGGTCGTCGGGGTCGGTAAAGAAGCTCCACCGGTACTGCTCAGGGTGGGCACGGACGTAGCTGTTGCCGCAATCAGTGTCGGCCCGCGCGCGGGCGGCAAGCTCCTCGGCGCTGAGGTGGGCGTAGATCGGGTCGCAGGCCCTGGCGTCACCCCCGGTGGCGTTGACCTCCGCGGTGAAGCTGGCCGCCCCGCCTGGGCAGTCCAGCAGCCGGCGACGCAGAGCGGCGTCGGAGAGCGTGAACATGGCCCGGTACTCGTCGAGAGAGCGCGCGCTGACCAGCATCACCCCGATGCCGCTGTCAGGCACGGCGGCATCGGCGGTGCGGGAGAGTTCGGCCTCAAGCACAGCGGGTTCCCTCACTTCTCTTATCCGTCGGGCGCCGGAACCGTGATGTGCGCGGGGATGGGTACACCAAAGAGCAGCGCGACGACGTCGCTCACGGTGTGGACACCACCAGCCAGGGTGCCGCTCGGATCCACCTGGTACATGATGGCGATCAGGTAGCGCTCGTCGGGTCCGGCGAAGCCGACGGTGTTCGTGACCCAGTGCTTGCCGTAGGGATCGGCCTCGTAAGACCAGCCGTCCTTGTTCCCGGGCCGTTGGTCGGAGCCGGCCGCCCAGACCCCCCACTGCTGGTTGGGCGCCACCCCGCGCAGCGCACCGACCAGATAGACTCGATCGGCCGGGTTGACCTGGGCGAAGACGTAGTTCATCAGGGCGGCCAGGTCATCGGTGGTGCACTTGACGAAGCCCCAGTACGTCTTGGCTGTGAAGCCAGGCACGAAGTGCAAGCCGGTCATGCCGTACTGGTTGCGGAACCGGGCCAGCATGTCCTCGCCGCCAAATCTCGCCCACAGCCGGTCGGAGGCACCGTTGTCGGAGAAGTTCAGCATAGTGGCCATGTCGTGCCGGTCCGCAGCGGTCAGCGTGATCTGGCCAGCGCGTTGCCGGCGCAGCAGGTCGGTGGCGATCGCGAGCTTGATGGTGGACGCCGTCCAGCCCTCATGTTGCGTCGCGCCGAATCGCCAGGCATGGCCGGTCTGACGATCGGTGAACACCACGCTCAGGTAGCCCTTGCCGCTGACGGTGCGGCTGATGTAGGCACCGGCGGCGGCGAACCGCTGCTGCTGGGTGCAGCTCCACCCCGAGTCGCCGCGGCAC
>JBOHFY010000136.1:0-5441 GCA_050699895.1 Pseudonocardiaceae bacterium | reverse complement strand
GTGCCGAGGTGCCGGGGGGGCGCGACGCCCCGTTGGTCGCGGTGAGCCGCTCCGGCTGCACAGCGCGGGACCTGGCGGCGGTCTACGGTCCCGACGATCTAGTATCCGCCTGGCGCTGAGGATAGATCCGACGCCGGCAGGCACGTCCGCGACAGCGCGACGGCATGCCCCGCCGAGGCACGCTGCGGCCTCAGCGGCGGGTTACGAGCGGAAGGCGGCGGCGTGGGTCTTGGTGGCGGCGACTGCCGCGTCGCGGGCGGCGCTGGCCTCGGTGACGGTGGGGGTGCGATCCGGTGCGCGGAAGCGCAGGGCGAAGGCCAGTGACCGCTTGCCCGCCCCGACCTTCTCGCCGGTGTAGACGTCGAACAGGCGCACGTCCTCCAGCAGCTCCCCGGCACCCTGGCGCAGTGTGGCGGCCGGCACGGCGGCATCCACCACCAACGCGACGTCCTGAAGCACTGGCGGGTAGGGCGACACCGCAGGCGCGGGCCGCCGGTCGGTCAGCGGCAGCGCGGGGAACCGCACCGGCTGGAGATATGACCCACACGCTGGTCAATGCGGCGCCGTGCCTCCCGGCCACCACTGCGCCGAGTACGTTTCCGGGACGAGCGGGGGCTGGCGGAGCAGAATCGGGAGGGCCGGGGTGGAGGACGCGAAGGTATTCGGGACGCGGCTGCGCGAGGTGCGGTGCTGGCGGGGGTTGACCTTGCGTGAGGCGGCTGGCTTGGCTGGGTTGTCGTTCAGTTTCTGGGGTCAGGTGGAGCGCGGTGAGAAGGCCGTGAACAGCCGCCGGACCCTGGAGGCGATGGCCACGGCCTTCTCACCGCGCTCCACCGAGCTGAGCGGGCAGCCCTGGGCGCCCACAGATGCGGTCGGCTCTGGGGAGAAGGGGCTGATGGCTATCGAGACCGCGTTGGAACGCTACGAGCTGGGAACCGACCCGGAGCTTCCCGTGCGGGCCTGGCCGCAGATCCAGGCCGACTTGGATCTGCTCGTGCAGCTCATCCACTGGACCGGTGACTATGCGGCGATGGGTGAGCTAGTGCCTGCGTTGATCGGGGAACTGCATGGCGCTCATGTGCAGCTGCCGGAGCGGCACCGGGAAGTCCTGCTCGGGTTGATGGAGGCATACAGCGTCGCCATGTGGACCACCAAGCTGCTCGGCGGCCGTGGGCTTCCGGCTCTGGCGGCTCGTGCTGTGCAGCAGTGCGCCGAGGTGCTGGGTGACGTGGTGTGGCTGGGGTATGCCGTCTGGTTGCGTGGTGACGCCACGGGTCACCTCGACCGCGCCGGGCAGTACCGGCGCTCGGTGGCCGCAGCGGAGAACCTGACGGGCATGCTGGACTGCGGCGACGCGCTGCAGGCGTGTGGAGAGCTGCACCTGTCAGCCGCACTCGCGGCCGGTGCGCAGGCTGACCACGCCACGGCGGCCACGCACCTGGAGGAGGCCTCGGCGCTGGCGGCCCGGATGGACACCGAGGTCGGTGATTGGGGGCACCTGTGGTTCGGGCCAACCAACATCGGCATCTGGCGCACCGCGGTGGCGGTCGAGCTCGGCGAGCACGGCCAAGCCCTCGATGCCGCGAAGACGGTGCACCCCGAGCTGTTGCCCGCCCCCGTCCGCCAGGCGAGGTTCTGGATGAGCGTCGGCCGGGCCCTGGTGGCCGAGCGGAAGACTCGAGAGGCGGGCCTGCGAGTCTTGTTGCGCGCCGAGCGGCTCGCCCCACAGCTGGTCAGAAACGACCTGTTCGTCCGGGAAGCGGTCGCGACCCTGCTGCGCCAGGCCCGCCGCGACGCTGGCGGCCGGGAGCTGCGCGGGCTGGCGTGGCGAATGGGAGTCGCCCCGATCGAGTGAACCTGACTCAGATTCGCTACTGGTGCACACCGATAGCCGAATCAGGCCCGACGATCCCTCGCACCTCACAGGAGGGCCGGCCGAGGAGCCGTCAACGCCCGCGACGCTCGTTGGCCGGCTCTCGGCTACGGGAGTGGGATACCCGGCATCTCCCAGACGGGATAGCAGGCTATGGCGCGCCACTACAGGTATCAACTGTTCACCGCGAGCCCTCAGTTGACTGGATAACTCGTGAAAGCCGTTTGTGACATGCACAGAAGGAGATACACATGAGCGCTGTCGCACTTCTGGTCGATCGTCCCGAGGTCACGGCACCGGCTACCTTCGACGCGGTGATCGTGAACCGTGGAGAGCGGTCCCTGGACTACGGGCTTGCATACACGATCGAACACTGGGACGGTGAGTGTTGGCAGAAGACCGACCTCGCACCCAAGATCTTTCCGCAGATCTTGTTCATCGTCGGGCCCGGCGAGATCGGCAGGCCGAATACCGTGGAGATACCCGCGGAAGTCGAGTCTGGCTTCTATCGTGTCACGAAGGGTGCCACGGAAGAAGGAACCGGCACAGCACTCGAGTTGCACGGGCTGTTCCAGATTCGCTGAGTGACACACTGCGCAGCCAATGTTGACGCTCGATCGGCCGAGTCCGGTGAACACAGGTCACGCCGAGCCCAGCCGGGCGAAGCGGGCACGGAGGTTAGGTGGCGTAGGTGCGCAGGACCCGCAGCGCCGCCGCACCGTGCGGCCCGGCGACGGTGAGGCCCGATCCTTCGGCGGGTAGTCGGCGGGCGCCGACGCGGCAGAACGTCCCGGCGGGCCCGGCGATCAGCGACGGCGCGTCCGCCGCTCCGAAGCGCCACGTCTGACCATCCGGCGCGAGAAGTTCGCATCGCACCGGCGCGGCGGGCTCGCCCGCGACCGCGAAGGCGTACGGCAACGACCGGTGCGCGAGCCACGCAACATGCCGCAACCGCGCGGTATCGGGGTAGGTGATACCGAGCGGGACGGTGATGTCCAGGGCATGCGCCCAGTGCTCCGCGAGGCGGGTGGTGGCCAGGGTCCGCGGGGTGAGCGGGATGCTCACCCACCGCAGCCGCACCTCCGGCGGGCACGCGCGTAACGCGCCGAGCGCGGCGCGGCGAGCGGTTCGCCACCGCTGGAACACCACCGCGAACGGCACGGTTCGCTCCGCGGCGACGAGCCGGTCCATGAACTCCTCCAGCGGCAACTCGCCGCGGTCGCGGGCCAGCGCGGGGGCTTCACCGCCCGTGACGCTGGTGATCACGTATTCCTCAGTCTGCGCGAGGTGTAGGACCACATCCGCGACAGTCCACCCCGCCGCGCCAGAGGCATGGCACCACGCCTCCTCGTCCACAGCGGCGAGGACCGCCTCAAGCGCATCCTGCTCGGCGGCGAGATCATCGAACACGTCCCCGGTCCGCATCCGTGATGTCACCACAGTCCTCCTCCGCTACCTCGCGGTACAGCGCTGCCTCGATCGAGCTGTCAGTGTGCTCGACGTCTCCGCCCGGTGGTGGGTTACCAGCGCAGCGCGGGAACCCCACCGACTGGAGATGTGGCTCACATACTGGTCGATGCGGCGCCGGGCCTCCCGGACACCGCTGCGCCGAGTACGTTTCCGGGACGAGCAGGGGCTGGCGGAGCAGAATCAGGAGGGCCGGGGTGGACGACGGGAAGACATTCGGGACGCGGCTGCGTGAGGTGCGGTGCTGGCGCGGGTTGACCCTGCGCGAGGCGGCCGGCCTGGCCGGACTGTCGTTCGGCTTCTGGGGTCAAGTGGAACGTGGCGAGAAGACCGTAAACAGCCGCCGGACCCTGGAAGCGATGGCCACAGTGCTGCGAGTGCACCCCACCGAGCTGAGCGGACAGCCCTGGGCACCCACAGATGCGGTCAGCTCTGAGGCGCACGCGGGGCTGCTGGCCATCGAGACCGCGCTGGAGCGCTACGAGCTGGGCAGCGACCCGGAGCTGCCCGTGCGGGCCTGGCCGCGGATCCAGGCCGACCTCGATCGGATTGTGAAGCTCATCCACTGGACCGGTGACTACGCGGCGATGGGTGAGCTGGTGCCGGCGTTGCTCGGCGAGCTGCATGGCGCCTACCTGCGGCTGCCGCAGCGACACCGGGAAGTCCTGCTCGGGCTGATGGAGGCATACAGCGTCGCCATGTGGACCACCAAGCTGCTCGGAGGTCGCGGGCTCCCGGCGCTGGCGGCCCGCGCCGTGCAGCAGTGCGCCGAGGCGCTGGGAGACCCGGTGTGGTTGGGGTACGCCGCCTGGCTGCGTGGTGACGCCACGGGTCACCTCGACCGAGCTGGGCAGTACCGACGTTCGGTGGCTGCGGCGGAGAACCTGACCGGGATGCTGGACGGCGGCGACGCGCTCCAGGCGTGTGGAGAGCTGCACCTGTCAGCCGCGCTCGCGGCCGGTGCGCAGGCTGACCACGCCACGGCGGCCACGCACCTGGAAGAGGCCTCGGCGCTGGCGGCGCGGATGGACACCGAGATCGGTGGCTGGGCGCACCTGTGGTTCGGGCCGACCAACATCGGCATCTGGCGCACCGCGGTGGCGGTCGAGCTCGGTGAGCCCGGCCAGGCCCTCGAGGTCGCGAAGACGGTGCACCCCGAGCTGCTACCCGCCCCCGTCCGCCAGGCGAGGTTCTGGATGAGCGTCGGCCGGGCCCTGGTGGCCGAGCGGAAAACCCGGGAGGCGGGCCTGCGAGTCTTGTTGCGCGCCGAGCGGCTCGCCCCACAGCTGGTCAGAAACGACCTGTTCATTCGGGAGGCGGTCGGGGACCTGCTGCGCCAGTCCCGCCGCGACGCCGGTGGGCGCGAGCTGCGCGGGCTGGCGTGGCGCATGGGAGTCGCCCCGATCGAGTGAATCTGACGGGGCTTAGTGACGACTGGCGGGAAACCTACAACTGGGCGCAGTGCAATCGTGGCAGCGTTCACACCGAGGACGATGGTATTGAGATTATCTGGAGTTGATGGCGGCCAGCTGCCCAGCGTCGCGACGAGACCGATGCGGTGCCGGATCGTCGACAGGTCCACGGAGTTTAGTGTCGTAGCCGCAATGAGGGGGCCGATCTGGTGCTTGTGCGCAGTCGGACAGTGACCGGAGGTGATGGCGTGGTCGACGGTGGGCCTCTCATGAGGTCCTGCCGGGTTTTCCTCTCTTTCGCCCGGGAATCTCCGGAGCATGTCGAGCGCGTCTGGGAGCTGTATGAACTGCTCCGTGACAGTGGTGTGGATGCGCGGGCCGACTTCGTCGCGGCAGAGGAGCGGCAGGACTGGGCGCGTTGGACGCAGCAGCAGGTGTCTTCGGCCGATCGCGTTCTTGTCATCGTGTCACCGGAGTACAAGCGGCGGTTCGAGGGCATAGCCACCCCGGGTACCGGGCGAGGGGTCCGGCACGAGGCTCGGTTCATCCGCGAGCACCTGTACAAAGATGAGGAAACCGGGGTGCGGAAATTCCTCCCGGTGCTACTTCCCGGTGTCACGGTGGCGGACATCCCGGATGTGTTCCAGCCGACCTCCGCTACTCACTACGTAGTGAGTGGTCTCACGCCC
>JBOHFY010000135.1:0-7272 GCA_050699895.1 Pseudonocardiaceae bacterium | reverse complement strand
GACCAGTCGCTGGTCAGCTCGCGGACCAGCCGCCCGATCAGCGGCGCGGCCTCGTGGTGCAACGTGACCCGGCGCAGGTCGACGTAGTAGTCGGCCTGCGCCCCGGAGGACAGCGTGACCCGGCCGGGCACCACCGCCAGCTGCCGCACCAGCGCCGCGAGCCGGGCCCCGGACGGGCTGGTCACCATCGCCGAGCCGGGTTACTTTCGGCCCCACCCGCTTCGCCCGGCGAGACGCCGGACAAGACCACGCGGCAGCACGTCCACCAACCCCACCACCACCCGGTACTGCCGGCCGGGCACTGAGATGGTGCGCCCGCGCCGCAGGTCGGCTAGGCACTCCCGCACGACGGCGTCGGCGTCCAGACAGAACGCCGACGGGCTTGCTGGCACGTCAATCCCGGCGCGGGCATGGAACTCGGTGCGGACATAACCCGGGCACAGCGCGAGCACCCGCACCCCGGTGTCCCGCAGCGCCATCGCGAGCCCTTCGGAGAACATCGTCACGTACGCCTTGCTCGGGCCGTAGGTGCAGTCACGGCCGGGCAAGAAGCTCGCCACACTGGACAAGTTGATCACCGTGCCCCGGCCGGCACGCACCATGCCCGGCAACGCGGCATGGGTCAGCCGCAGCACGCTGGTCACGTTGACGTCCAGCTGCGCCTGCAGATCCGTGATGTCGGCGTCGACGAAGGCGCTGGCGGTGCCGAAACCCGCGTTGTTCACCAGCAGATCCACCGGATCTCCGGTGCGCAGCCGCTGCTCGACGAGCAGCCGGTCACTGGAGCTGGCCAGATCGGCGGGGAACACCTCGGCACTGACCCCGTGCCGCCGGGTCAGCTCGGCGGAGCACTGCCGCAGCCGTTCTCGGTCCCTAGCCACGAGCACAAGATCGTAACCCTCGGCGGCGAGCTTGCGGGCGAAGGCAGCCCCGATGCCGGCGGTGGGACCAGTAATCAGCGCGGTAGGCATGCTCTACAGGCTATCCGCACGTCCCGGCGTTGCTGGCCAGAATTGGACTAGCTGGTGGCCCGGTCGGCGGAATCTATGTAATCGACAGGCTCATCAGCCACGTCGAGGTCAGCGACGTCGAGCAGGTCAGCGATCTCGTCGAGGGCGCGCAACAGGCGCTCCAACCGGGCGGGCGTGGCGGTACCCGGCGCCGCGGCCAGCACCCAGTCCCGCTCCACCCAGGCAACCGGGACGTCGGACCCCAGCGCGCCCGCCGCGAAGACGAATTCCGGCGACACCAGCGGCCCGGCCCGATCCGGATCGCTGACCAGGGCGACCCGGTCGCCAACGGGGCCCAGCATGCTCAGCTCGGTATCCCGAGGCAGCGGCCGGTCTGGCAGCCACAGCTCGGCGACCAGATCCGCGCCGTGGCCTCGCCGCTGCACCGCGACCACCACGCTGGAGACCTGGCCGCCCTGCTCGTGGTCAAAAACCTGCGCCACGCGGCGGCCCAGCGGGGTGAACAGCGTGCCGACCACGATGTCTTTGGCCAGCCCCACGCTCCCCGGAGCGAGCACACCGTGGCGCCAGCGATCGGCCAGCATCGGATCGGACAGCACAAACCGCCATCCGCGCAGCGCCGCCCAGCGACGCCGCTCCCGCTGGTGCGCGCTGTGGTGACCGCGATCCAGCGCCAGCAGCGCGCTCCCCGCGGCAGCGGCCAGTCCCGCGATCACGAACCACGCCCACGGTGACACCGCGCTGAAGGTAGACATCGGCCCGAGCCTAGTACCGCGCGACACCCATTCCAGTGAGCACACGCCGCTAGCTAGCGGCCCGGAACCGCTATTCGGAGCCGATTAGCGGTGTCGACCCCCGCTGGGGCGCCAGATGACCAGGGCGGTTTGGGTGGGGGGGCGTACCGGGACCAGATCGCGGCGGTAGGAGGCGTGCACGGCCGCGGCGGTGTGTTGGGCGGCGGTCTGGGCCTGGGCCAGCTCGGCGCGGGACTGCTCTAGCTCACCGACCAGCTCGGCCAGCCGGGAGCGAAGCGCCGCTACCTGGTTCTCCAGGTCAATGATTCGCTTGATCCCGGCCAGATTGACGCCATGGTCCTGGGACAGCCGCTGCACCTCTTGGAGTAGCACGACGTCACGCGCCGAGTAGCGGCGCCCGCCCCCCGAGCTACGGCCGGGCGAGACCAGCCCCAGCCGGTCGTAGCTGCGCAGGGTCTGCGCGTGCAGCCCGGCCAGCTGGGCGGCGACGGAGATCACGAAGACCGGGGTGTCCTGGTCCGCGCCCGGGGGGATCGGGGGAATCATCGCGCTGCCCCCGGACCCTGCACCCGGGTGAATAGCTCCGCTCTCGGGTCCTCCCCGGCCGTGGCCTGCGCGTAGGCCGCCAGCGCCTCCTTCGCCGCCCGCTCCAGCTTGGTGGGGATCACGACCCGCAGGGTCACCAGAAGATCACCGGTCCGCCCGTGCCGCCCGGCGATGCCCTTTCCGCGTACCCGCAAGGTGCGACCGTTGGAGGTGCCCGCCGGGACCTTGAGCTTCACAGTGCCATCCATCGTGGGCCCCTCCATGGTGGGCACGGTCAGCGTGGTGCCCATGACCAGCTCGGGAAACGACACCGGCACCGCCAGCGTAAGATCGTCACCGGAGCGCCCGAACACCGCATGCGGGGTGACGTGCACCAGTACGTAGAGGTCACCAGCCGGCGCGCCACGCATGCCCGGCTCCCCCTGCCCGGCCAGCCGGATCCGCTGGCCGTCAGCGACCCCGGCGGGGATCCGCACGGTCAGCGTGCGGGTTCGGCTGGACACCCCGCTACCCCCGCACTCGGTGCACGGGTCGTCGATGATCTTCCCCGTGCTGCGGCACTTCCGGCACGGCTCCGAGAAGGCGAACGTGCCCTGGCTGCGGGTGACAAACCCGGTGCCACCACAGTCAGGGCAGGGCCGAGGGGAGGTACCCGCGCGGGCCCCGGAGCCACCACAACTGCCGCAGCTGGCCGGGCTGGCCAACCGCAGCGGTACGGTAGCGCCCCGGGCCGCCTCGGTGAAGTCGATTCGGACCTCGGTCTCGATGTCGGTGCCGCGCCGAGGGCGGCTCGCGCCGGTACCGCCAGCCCCGCTGGCGCGGTTGCCTAGGAGCCCGCCGAGCAGGTCACCGAGACCACCCGATTCACCGGTCCGAGGCGTCCCGGTCCCGAACAGGTCACCGAGGTCGAACCCACCCGGACCGCCGAAGCCACCACCGCCAGGGTGGAAACCGCCGTTGAACATGCTGCGCGCCTCGTCGTACTGCTTGCGCTTGTCCGAGTCTGACAGCACGCCGTAGGCCTCGGACACCGACTTAAAACGCTCCTCGGCCCGCGTGTTGCCGGGGTTGGCGTCCGGATGCAGCTCCCGGGCCAGCTTGCGGTATGCCCGTTTGATCTCCTCGGCGGACGCGGTGGAGGAGACACCCAGCTCCGCGTAGAAATCCTTTTCGATCCACTCCCGGGCGCTCACCGGAGGCCTCCTCCCCGCATCAATGGTCCTGTAATTGTTCTGGTAATTTTTCTGGGCCACCGGACGGTTCGCCAGCACCAACAGGTTCAGCACCGCCCGAAAGCCCAGTGTCACCAGAAAGCCCAGTGTCACCAGAAAGCCCAGTGTCACCGCTGGCGTCGGTCACCGCCACCATCGCTGGGCGTAGCACCCGCTCGCCGAAGCGGTAGCCGCGGCGCAACACGGCGGTGACGGTCGGCGTGTGGACATCCGGGGAGGTGCTGTGGTGCACGGCCTCGTGCACATCCGGGTCGAAACCGTCACCCAGCTCGCCAAATGGTTCCAGACCCTGCGCCTGCAGCGCGGCCACCAGCTTGTCCGCGACGGCCTTGAACACCCCGGATAGATCACCGTGCGCGTGCGCCTGCTCGATGTCGTCGAGCACGGTGAGCAGCTCACCGGCGACCTGCGCCTTGGCCATGGCGATGACGAGCTGGCGGTCGCGCTCCACCCGGCGGCGGTAGTTGCTGTACTCGGCGGAAATGCGCTGCAAATCACCAGTCCGCTCATCCAACTGGGCCTGCAGCGCAT
Organism: Pseudonocardiaceae bacterium; assembly: GCA_050699895.1. GTDB lineage: Bacteria > Actinomycetota > Actinomycetes > Mycobacteriales > Pseudonocardiaceae. The sequence continues at coordinate 3,237 of JBOHFY010000135.1, read as the reverse complement.
CGAGCTCAGTCGGGCTCACCTGCACACCAACGGAAGCCGTGCCACCCACCTCGACGTGCGCGCCGCCACCGGCCTGTTGCTCACCCGCTGGTGGGACTCGAACCTTGCCCGTCACCGGATCGATCCTCCGCTTGTCTCGCACCACGACTCTGGGCTGCTCCTCACTAGCGGCGCCACCGCCGAAGGCGCTATCTCCGGGACTCACTTCTTGCCGCTCCCGTGCTCCTCGTCGACGATCTCAGCGTCGACGACGTCATCGTGCGCCCCACCGGAGGATCCGGACGACGCGCTCGGCCCGTCGGTTGCCGCACCGGCACCGGCAGCCGCCCCGCTGTCCTGGTATAACGCCTGGCCTAGCGCCTGGGACTCAGTGGCGAGCTTCTCCATCGCGGCCCGGATCGCCGCGGTGTCAGTACCCTTGAGTGCCTCTTGAGCTCCGCCCAGCGCGGCGTTCACCTTGTCCTTGACGTCCGCGGGTAGTTTCTCGTCGTTGTCCTTGATGAACTTCTCAGTCTGGTAGACCAACGACTCGGCTTGGTTACGAGTCTCGGCCTCCTCTCGACGTTTGCGGTCCTCCTCGGCGTGCTCCTCAGCGTCACGCATCATCCGGTCGATGTCATCCTTAGGCAGCGCGGACCCGCCGGTGATGGTCATGGCCTGGGACTTGCCGGTGCCCATGTCCTTGGCCGAGACGTTGACGATGCCGTTGGCGTCGATGTCAAAGGTGACCTCGATCTGCGGCACGCCGCGGCGCGCGGGCGGCAGCCCGGTCAGCTCGAACATGCCGAGCTTCTTGTTGTAGGCCGCGATCTCCCGCTCGCCCTGGAACACCTGGATCTGCACGCTCGGCTGGTTGTCGTCGGCCGTTGTGAAGATCTCGCTGCGCTTGGTCGGGATCGTGGTGTTGCGCTCGATGAGCTTGGTCATCACGCCGCCCTTGGACTCGATGCCCAGCGACAACGGGGTGACATCGAGTAGCAGGACGTCCTTGACCTCGCCCTTGAGCACACCGGCTTGCAGGGCCGCCCCGACCGCGACGACCTCGTCGGGGTTGACGCCCTTGTTCGGCTCCTTGCCGCCGGTGAGCTCCTTGACCAGGTCATTCACCGCCGGCATCCGGGTGGAGCCACCGACCAGTACCACGTGATCCATCTGCCCGACCGAGATACCGGCGTCCTTGATCACGTTGCGGAACGGGGCACGGCAGCGGTCCAGCAAGTCCGCAGTGATCTTTTGGAACTCAGCCCGCGTTAACGTCTCGTCGAGGACCAGCGGGTTCTTGTCGGCGTCGACGGTGATGTAGGGCAGGTTGATCGCCGCGCTGGACGAGCTGGACAGCTCGATCTTGGCCTTCTCAGCGGCCTCGCGCAGCCGCTGCAGAGCCATTTTGTCCCTCTTCAGGTCGATGCCATGAGACGCACGGAACTTGTCCACCAGCCAGTCGATGATCCGCTGGTCCCAGTCGTCCCCGCCGAGGTGGTTATCCCCCGAGGTGGCCTTGACCTCGACCACCCCTTCGGCGATCTCCAGCAGCGACACGTCGAACGTGCCACCCCCGAGGTCGAACACCAGGATGGTCTGCTCCTTCTCGCCCTTGTCCAGGCCGTAGGCCAGCGCGGCCGCGGTGGGCTCGTTGACGATCCGGAGCACGTTGAGCCCGGCGATCTGGCCGGCTTCCTTGGTGGCTTGGCGCTGGGCGTCCTCGAAATAGGCCGGCACAGTGATCACCGCGTCGGTCACGTCCTCGCCGAGATAGGCCTCGGCGTCACGCTTGAGCTTCATCAACACCCGCGCGCTGATCTCCTGCGCGGTGTACTTCTTGCCGTCGACCGTGGTCGACCAGTCGGTCCCCATGTGGCGCTTGACCGACCGGATGGTGCGGTCCACGTTGGTGACCGCCTGGTTCTACGCGGACTGGCCGACGAGCACCTCGCCGTTCTTGGCGAAGGCGACCACCGAGGGCGTGGTGCGCGAGCCCTCCGAGTTCGCTACCACCGTGGGCTCGCCGCCCTCCAGGACGGACACGACGGAGTTGGTGGTCCCTAGGTCGATGCCGACCGCACGAGCCATGTGAGCAACCTTTCGAACTTGACTGGAGCTGACTCAAGTCACCTTGAGTGGATCCCGCTCAACCTACCTGACCGGTCTAACGGCGGGAGCGGCGGCCGTGTTCCCGGCCTGGACGCCGACCGCGCTCCCGGCGCCGGTGGAGAGCCGAACTCGTGCGGGAACGGGGGCACGGTGCACAAGCGCGGCAGCTCGGGTACACTTTGGTCCATCCCCCCAGGCACTTCGGTGGCTGGGCGCGAGGCCCCGCTTCGGCGGGGCCTCTGCTTTGTTACCAGACCTCAGGCTTCGTGATGGACCCATGGGCGTCGCTGAGTTTCTCCGGAAACTGGCTGGCCGCGAGGACCCCGCGGCGGATCTGCTTGGTGAAGCTTGGCCGGGTCCGCTGCAGGGCACGGCTCACGTTCGGGTGCGGGTTCACGATTCCTACCCGGTAACCGAGTTCCTGGCTAACCAGGCGGATCGGCTCCATCAGGTCTGAGTCGTTGCTGAACACAACGAAAATCTCCGCGTCCGCCCGGAAGGCGTCGGCCAACAGGTACGTTGCCAGGTTGACATCAGAGCCCTTCTCCTCGGTCTTGGTCACCTCAACGGTTCGAGGCCCTCCCGGAACCGGCTTGGCGAGCGGCATGCGCACGGTCGACGTCAAGAAATGACCCAGGTGCACAGTCAACCCAGGGACCGTCTGGAGCGCTCGAAGGTAGGCGCCCTGGCGCACCGGCTGATGCGGGTCCGCGTGGGTGTTGACCTTGGCCGTGAAGTAACGGATGCGCTGAATCTTGTTCGGTGGCAGGAGCGCCTGACACAGGGCTCCGAGGTCCAGCCACTTGTACGGCGTGCCCTTAAGGCAGCCGTAGTAGAGGTTGAACCCGTCAACGTAGACATTGGTCAGCATCAGGATCCCGAACCCTAGCCTCGTGGCATCAGCCGCTACGACCCGGGATCGAGGCCTGCGCGTTCGGCCTCTGGGGTTATTCCAGCAGGTGGTCGAAGTCTCCGTTCTTGGCGCCGGTGATGAAGGCGGCTAGCTCGGGTTGGGTGAAGATGAGGGTGCGGGCCTTGCGCTCGGCTGCGGGGAGTTTGTCGTCCTGGAAGCCGATCAGGCCGCCGGCCGCGGCGAACGAGAGGCAGTCACCGCTGGCGTTGCTGAAGGTTGATTTCAGGTACCGG
>JBOHFY010000134.1:0-8012 GCA_050699895.1 Pseudonocardiaceae bacterium | reverse complement strand
GTCAGATCCGGGTCGTACTTCGAGCAGATGAAGGGCCGCGGTGCCCGCACGCTGTCCGATACCGACTTCCAGGCCGTCACCCCGGACGCCAGCACGAAGAACCGGTTCGTGATCGTCGACGCGGTCGGCGTCACCGAGCACACCTTCATCGACGCCGCACCCCTGGAGCGCGTCCGGTCCGTCTCGCTGAAGAAGCTGCTCGATAAGGCCGCTGCGCTCACTCTCACCGAGGACGAGACGGCGACGCTGGCCTCCCGGCTGGCCAAGCTCGAACTCGACCTGACCACGGCGGAGCGGGCCGAGCTGGACGGTGTGGCGGGCCAGCCGGTGCGGGACATCGTCCAGGCGCTGGTCGCCGCGGTAGACCCCGACGAGCAGGCGAAGGCTGTGGCCACCGCGCCCCTGGTCGACGGAGTGCCCGATACCGCGGGTGCCCTGCAGTCCTTGCTGGACGGCGCGGTGGAGCCGATCGCCGCAAACCCTGAGCTGCGCAGCCGGATCCTGGAGCTGCGAGCCAAGCACGACCAGGTGATCGACGAGGTCAGCGTCGACCAGCTCCTCGACGCCCACGGCGTGGTGGACACCGACCGGGCCCGGTCGGTGGTGGAGTCGTGGCGGGCGTACCTGGAGGAGCACCGCGACGAGATCACCGCGCTGCAGGTGGTTTACTCCCAGCCCGGGGCCGCCCGGATCTCCTTCGCCGAGCTGCGCGAGCTGGCTGAGCGGATCAAGCGCCCGCCCCGCAACTGGACCATGGACCTGATCTGGAAGGCGTACGAAGTGATCGAGGTCGACCGCGTCACGCACGCCAACCGGCACACCGTCACCGACCTCGTCTCCCTCATCCGCTTCACCCTCGGCGAAGACGAGCTACTGGTGCCCTACGCCGCCAAGGTCCAGGGCCGCTACGCCGCGTGGCTGGCCCAGCAGCACCAGGCTGGCGCCGTCTTCTCCGAGCGACAGCGCTGGTGGCTGGACCGCATCGCCGACGTCATCGCCTCCTCCGCCGGCATCACCGCCGAGGACCTCGACAACTCCCCCTTCGCCGAGCGCGGCGGCATCGACGGCGCCCTCCGCGACCTCGGCGACCACGCGGCCGACTACCTCGATGCGCTCAACACGGAATTGACCGCGTGAACGTGCCCCAAGGTTGGGCTGTCAAGTCACTAAACCAGCTGGCAGAAACCACTCTCGGCAAGATGCTTGATCGCGGAAAGAGTCGAGGGCTGGCTCAAGTCCCGTACTTGCGCAATGTGAATGTTCAGTGGGACCACATCGACACCAGCGAACTACATACCATGGAGCTCGCAGACGACGAACGCGAGCGATTCCACATCCGTGCAGGTGATCTCTTGATTTGCGAAGGTGGGGAAGTTGGCCGTGCCGCCATCTGGAACGGTCGCGAAGAGTACCTGACATACCAGAAGGCGCTACACCGAGTCCGGAGTCGAGGGCAGCTCGACCTCAAGTTCCTCCGCTACTTACTAGAACACTACCGTCACGATGGGACATTGGCCCAACATTCTACCGGATCCACAATCGCACACCTATCGCAGCAGAAACTTCAGGTGCTACCAGTTCCCCACCCTCCACTGATTGAGCAGAAGCGCATTGTCGAGGTACTCGAAGAACACCTCTCCCGCCTCGACGCCGGCGTATCGGGATTGAAGAACGTTGCACGCCGGATCGACATCCTCGAAGCTCAGACCATACGCGCTGCCCTGACGGGTCAAGCGGTCGCCGGACCACATGAGGTCCAGCTTCACGCGCCAGGCGTGGACGACGGTGAACTGGCAGCACTGCCAGATGGGTGGTGCTGGATGCGACTCAGTGAGTTCGCCGACGTAGTTGGTGGTGTCACCAAGGATTCTGATAAACAATCCGATCCCAGCTTCGTCGAAGTTCCTTACCTGCGGGTCGCAAACGTCCAGCGGGGCCACCTCGACCTGGGAACGATCACAAATATCCGCGTTTCTCCTAAGAAAGCAGTGGCTCTTCGACTGATACCCGGGGACGTCCTCCTCAACGAAGGCGGCGACCGCGACAAACTGGGCAGAGGATGGGTATGGGAGGGCCAAATCGAGAACTGTATCCACCAGAACCACGTCTTCCGAGCGAGGATCCGAGAGGGCCGAATCGATCCTTACCTGCTGTCTTGGGCCGCCAACTCTATTGGTGGCCGTTGGTGCGAACGCAATGGCAAGCAAAGCGTCAACCTCGCGTCGATCAGCCTCGGCAGGATACGATTGATGCCAGTTCCAGTACCCCCGTCCCACGAACAAGCAGCGCTCCGCCAACACATCGAGTCCGTCGTTGACGGGTGTCGAATCATGCGCAGCGAGATAGCCACCAGTCGGGCTCGTTCGGCAGCTCTGAGACAGTCTCTTCTGGAGGCGGCATTCTCTGGACGGCTGACCGCCTCAACGCTGGGCTTCGAGATGGCTGGGGAGATGGCGAGTGTCTGATGCGCGGCGGTTGGTCGACAAGTTGTGGTCGTACTGCAATGTGCTGCGCGACGATGGGGTGTCGACGATCGAGTACACCGAGCAGTTGACGTACCTGCTGTTTCTCAAGATGGCGCATGAGCGGGAGACCAGGAAGCTCAAGCCGGAACAGATCGTGCCGCGGCACTGCTCGTGGCAGCACCTGCTCGACAAGGACGGCGACGAGCTGGAGACGACCTATCGGCACATTCTCGAAGCCCTGGCCCGCCAGCCCGGCACGCTGGGCGTTATCTTCCGCAAGGCGCAGAACCGCATCCAGGATCCGGCCAAGCTCAAGCAGCTCATCGCCGACCTCATCAACAAGGAGAACTGGTCGGCGTCCGGCACCGACATCAAGGGCGACGCCTATGAGTCGCTGCTCGCCAAAGGTGCCGAGGACATTAAGTCCGGCGCCGGGCAGTACTTCACGCCGCGTCCGCTGATCCAGGCGATGGTCGACTGTGTGCGGCCGAGCCCGTCGGACACCGTTATCGACCCGGCCGCCGGCACCGGCGGTTTTCTCCTGGCGGCCCACGACTACGCGGCGGCACAGGCCGAGGATCTGACACCAGACGAGCGTGACCATCTCCGTGACGGGCTGGTGCACGGGGTCGAACTGGTCGACGGCACAGCCAGGCTCGCGGCGATGAACCTCATCCTGCACGGGATCGGCAAGCCCACTGGCCCCAGCCTCATTGAGGTGAAGGACGCGCTGCTGGCCGATCCGGGCCACCGTTACTCTGTGGTGCTGTCCAACCCGCCTTTCGGCCGGAAGTCCTCGCTCACCATGGTCGGCGCCGACGGCAGGGAGGCGCGCGAGGACCGCGAGATCGAGCGCCAGGACTTCGTCGTCACCACGTCGAACAAGCAACTTAATTTCGTGCAGCACATCGCCACAATTCTCGGTATCAACGGCCGGGCAGCCGTTGTCTTACCCGATAACGTGCTGTTTGAAGGCGGCGCCGGCGAGACGATCCGGCGGCGGCTGCTGAAGGACTTCGATGTCCACACCCTGCTGCGGCTGCCGACCGGAATCTTCTACGCCCAGGGCGTGAAGGCCAACGTGTTGTTCTTCGACAAACGCCCGGCGTCCGAGCAGCCGTGGACCGAGCGCCTGTGGGTCTACGACTTCCGCACCAACACGCACTTCACACGCAAGCAAAACGCGCTACAGCGCGAGCATCTCAACGATTTCGTGGAATGTTACCTCCCTGGCAAGCCTCATTCAGAACGCGTCGCAGCGGAGCGCTTCAAGGTGTTCACCTACGATGAGATAATCGCGCGCGACAAGGCGAACCTTGACATCACCTGGCTCCGTGACGAGTCGCTGGAAGACCTCGACAACCTGCCGGCGCCCGCAGTGATCGCGCGCGAGATCGTCGAGGATCTCACCGCCGCGCTCGCCGAGTTCGAAGCCGTGGCGACCGCACTGGAGGCGACAGCGCAACCCGCGATCACCGAGGGCTAGGATCCCCGCATGGGTTTTGCGGATACGGAACGGAACAGGGCGGCCGTGCACGAGGCTGGGCACGCCCTCATCGCCGCCTCACGTGGCCTTGGTGTCGCCGTCATCGAACTGCATAGCAACGACGGCGAGGGCGGGACGCGTCTGCGCGAAGAACCATCAGAGCTCGACCGGGTATGGGTTTTATACGGCGGCCCGTTCGCGGAGAAAGTCGTCTTCAGGAAGTGGACGCCAGACCCCGTACCGCCTGAACTCGATGAACTGCTGCTGGCCCATAAACTGTGTTGGCAGATAGGAATCTACGATACCATCGGGATCAGGGACCAAGTCGAAACACATCTCCGAGAGCAACAGGGTCGGCTTGAACTCATCGCGACTCGGCTGTTGGAGACCGATACGGTGCATGGCGCTGAGCTTGATGAGCTACTTCAGAAAGAACTCCTCAGCTGAACCGGAGCTGGGCTTGGCACGAGGCGAGCTGACGCTCCTGGCATCGGTCACCCTGGCGTTATCTGAAAGGCTCGTCCCATGGAAATTGAGGTGCGCACGATCACCGACGAGGAAGTGGCGGCGTGGTGTGCGGGGTTGTACACCGGGTTCCTCAGCCCGGTGGGTGACGTGAACGCCGAAGCCTACCGCCCTGATCTGTTTCTCGACCGGACCTGGGGTGGTTTCGAGGGGAACACAGTGGTGGCGACACTGTACAGCTTCCGATCCCAGATGACTGTGCCGGGTGGTGGCGCGCTGGAGTCGTCGGCGGTGACCGGGGTGACCACTACCTCGACGCACCGGCGGCGGGGTCTCGCTTCTCGGCTGGTGACAGCGGAGCTGGCCACGTCCCGGGAGCGGGGAGAACAGGTGAGCATCTTGATCGCGGCTGAGTGGGGAATCTATGGTCGATTTGGTTACGGTGCCTCGACCGAACACCAGGCCTGGACGGTGGACACGTTGGCCGCCCGACTTCGGCACTGTCCACCAGGGACGGTGGAGTACGTCGATCGGGACACCGCTCGCGCGCTCGCCCCGGAGGTCTACGAGCACCATCGGTCCCAGCGTCCTGGTGAGATCTCCCGGTCGGAACGTCACTGGGACATCACCTTCGGGATCGTGCACTTTCCGAGCTATCCCGAACCCAAGCCCAGCTTCTACGTCATCGCCCGTAATCCGGCTGGATCGACGACCGGCGTGGCTCGGTATGAATATGAGGACAAGTGGGAGCTTCGGCGGCCTAAGGGCCAGGTCACCGTCCAGCTCTTTCTGACCAGTGATCCCGCCGCCGAGTCGCTGCTGTGGCAGCACCTGCTCGACCTGGACCTGACGGCCAGTGTGCGGGTGGGAAACCGCCCGGCCGACGAACTGTTGCCCTGGTTACTGACTGACGCCCGGCACGCGCAACCGAGCGCCCGGGCTGATTTTCTGTGGCTCCGCCCGCTCGACGCTGCCAGAATGCTCTCCGCGCGGTCCTATCTGGTCTCCGGACAGCTGGTCCTCGAGGTGGTGGACGCCGCTGGTCTGGCCGGGGGCCGCTTCGCTCTCGACGGAGGCCCGGATGGCGCCAGCTGCGTGCGGACCGCCGCCGCCGCCGACCTCACCCTCAATACCGCAGCGCTCGGCTCAGCCTACCTGGGTGGCTACAGTGTGCGAACGCTCGCCGCCGCGGGCCTGATCGACGAACACTCGACCAGCGCTGTGGCCAGAGCCGATGCCATGTTTCGTTCCCCGGTCACGCCATGGTGCAGCACGTGGTTCTGAACAGCGGTGACAACGTCTGGAACTGGTGACGGTAGTCACCTCGTCCAGCTATCCCTGAGAAATCGGCACCCATGGCTCGCCGGGCGCTCGCCAAGGGCGTAGCCGGCCCGCTGGCGGGGTCAGAATGGGGGGACGTCGCCGTGGGGGTTGGGTTCGGGTGGCGGATCTGGTTCGGGGTCGGGTGGCGGCTCCTCCCAGACCTGGGAGTCTTCCCAGCCTTCGTCGGAAGGGATCATGACTGGGTACGGGGGCTGATCGCGAGGAATGGGGTCCGGCAACGGTTCAATGATCACCGGTGGTCGGCGGTGATAGGTATGGCCCAGCCGGCTGGTCCAGCGGAAGACGCCCGGTTGGGGTTGGTGCAGTATCCAGCCGCCGTCGTGTTTCAACCGGTGATCATGGCGGCAGGCGTCGCCGAGGTTGGGGCCGATAGTCGGCCCGCCCTTGGCGTGGTCAAGGGTGTGGTCTTTGTCGGCGCTGCGCGCGGGGGCGCGGCAGCCGATCATGGTGCAGTACCGGTCGCGGATCTCCAGGTAGCGGCGCAGCGCGGCGCCGGGGGCACGGCGGGCGGCATCGGCGCGGTACCGGTCCTCGCGTGGGGTGTCGTGGTCGAGTTGGCGCGTCAGGTCGGCGACAACACCGGCCCACCCGCTCACCGCGGTCGGGTCGGCGGCCAGGGCACGCAGCGTCGCGACGGGCAGTTGCAGCTCCACGATGGCCCGGCTGGCACCGGAGCGGGGAGGGGTGCCGGTGGGCCGGGCGCGGGTGATGCCGCAATGGGTGAGCTGCCCGTGGGCGTCGGTGAGCGCGAAGCGCCACTGGGCGCCGCCGAGGGTGGTGGCCAGGTCGCGGGCCAGCTCGGCGTGCAGCGGACCCCACCCGGCCAGCTCGGCCGGGTACTGGTCCTGGCCCAGCAGGGTGGACAACCGCACCCGCAACTCCAGCCCCGCCCCGGTGTGGGCCGAGTGGGTGGGCACCTCACCGAGCGCCGGAGACTTGGCCTCGCCGACCGCATCGCCGCAGCCCGGCCCGCCGTCGCCGGGCCCATCGTCCTCGGGCTCACCGTCCTCAGGCCCGCCGTCCTCAGGCCCATCGTCGTCAGGCTCACCATCATCTGGCCCACGGTCCTCGGGCCCATCGTCGCCGTTGTTGTCGTCGTGGACACTTTCGGCGCTGTCAGATTGGTCGGCGTCCGCATCAGGAGCGGCGGTGAGGAGCTCAATGATGGCGGCGTCGTCGAGGCCGGCGTAGGTTCCGTCGGTCATTCCGAGAAACAACTCCGCGCGGATATGGTCCAGGGGGCGGGCGTCACCGGCACGTTTGACGGCTTTCGCGAGCTCGTTGATGTGCCCACTGGCCGCAGCCACCCGATCCAGCGGCAGGTTGTACCCGGACAGATTCGCCGACCCATCCGCATTGCGGTAACCGACCACCTTCCGGTGGGCGAGGGCCTGCTCATAGCGCCGCCGCGCCCAGTCCGGATCCACCGCAATGGCCAGCTTCTTGATCTGTTCAATGAGCTGCCCGGTAGTCAGCTTCGGCACCCGAGGCAGGAGCTCGGCGCACACCGCCTGGGCTTGCTCCGGGGACAGCTCGGTGGTCCACTCCGAGAACACCCGGGCGCGAGGCTCATCCAGCACCCCGGAGTCCATCGCGGCGTGCACCGCCGGCAACCGCTTCACCAGGTCATACGCCAACCCGAACTGCGCGTCAGCGGCGCGGCGGGTCAGCACCAGCGCGGCCCGGATCTCATCGGCGGAGAACTCATCCGGCACCGCCATCCGCCTCAGTTCCTCATCAACGGGCACCGGGCCACACACCCCGACCTCCGCCATCGCGGCCATCACCCGGGCCCGTTCGTGATTCGCCTGCCGATACTGCGCCTTGAGGACCTCCACACAATCGAAACCCGACAGCCGAGACAGCTCAAGACCAGCCAGAACGCGCGACAGCTCCGGCCCTGGCGCAATGCCCGCCAGGCCCTCCGGAATCAACTGCCGAACGCTCACGAACATCACTCTACAACCCGACACCGACAAAACCGGGGCCGCGAACTCGAGCACCACCGAACTGACCGGAACGAATCTCACCATCTGAACTCCGGCGCGAATTATCCGCCGCCCTACCGATTCCTCGACACATTCCACCAGTACAACTCGATCCCCGCAGCGACATTGGCAGCACGGAGGACATGCTAAGTTACATCCGTAAGCTCCGGGTTCGCCTCTGCTTCGGCATGCCACCCGGGGCACGGCTTTATCACCAGAGCCGCACTGGCTCAGCCAGTAAGATCACCAACGGGGGTGTCTGGG
>JBOHFY010000133.1:0-4246 GCA_050699895.1 Pseudonocardiaceae bacterium | reverse complement strand
ATGGAGCAGCGGTTCCGCCGCCGCTTTGAGGACCACTAGCGTCAGGTCGCCCTCCCGGGGAGGGCTTTCTGCTCCGCGCGGCGGGACTCGCCGCGCGGAGCGGCCGCAGATCTAGCGCGGGGCGAGGCCCCCCGCCGAAGCTCGGGTAACCGGCGGGGCGCGCTGACTACCTCCAGCTCCCCACTTTCCCCCACTCGGGCTCTCCGTCATCCGCCGGGCACACCCGCCGTGCCTCGGCAGGCGCCTTGTGAGTCGCGGAGCGGGTCGCGCGCCGGGTATCTGCCCCACTGTCGAACACTGCGGCTGAACTGGCCCGATTACTCGCTGTCGGCCGCACGTAGGGTGGTTGCGCGTTGACAGTGGTGGAAAGTGGGGTACGGTGGGTGGCAGTGGAGCGAAGGGGTGCGCCACTGCCGGTCCACGTGGCTGGGTGGGGTGGCTGGGGAGGTGGGTGGCGTGTTCCTGGGCACGCACACGCCCCGGCTCGACGACAAGGGCCGCTTGACGTTGCCGGCGAAGTTCCGCGATGCGCTCGCAGGGGGATTGATGGTCACCAAGGGACAGGACCACTGCCTCTATCTCTTTCCGCGTGCCGAGTTCGAGGAGATGGCTCGCAAGGTGGCGGCCGCGCCGTTCACCAACGAGGCGGTACGGGCCTACCAGCGTTACCTGTTCGCCGGTACCGACGAGCAGCGCCCGGATGGTCAGGGCCGCATCTCGATCGCCGCCGAGCTGCGGCGCTACGCCGGGCTGAGCAAGGACTGCGCGGTGATCGGGGCGATCAACCGTCTGGAGATCTGGGATAGCGCGGCGTGGCAGCGCTACCTGGAGGAGCACGAGGAGTCCTACTCCCAGGCGCACGAGGAGGTGCTGCCTGGCGTGATGTGACCCGGTGCCACGAGGCCTCCGCCCGGAGGCGCATCGACTGTGCTCAACAACATCAACGGCGATGCGTCACGACACGGACCAGCAGCACCCTGACGCCCCTTCCCCGGCGCCAGGATCTGGCACCGGGCGGAGACCTGGCGGCACTGTTGGGGGATGGAGATCACCGCCGGCTGAGCCGGCAATCAGACTATGGGTGCGAGCGGAGGGAGGCTGTCGGTGGCCGATTACCCGTCCGGTGGCCCCGGGGCATCCCCTGGGTTACCTCAGCATGTTCCTGTCCTGCTGTACCGGTGCCTTGAGCTGCTCGGGCCCGCGCTGGCGGACCAGCCGGCCGTGCTGCTCGACGCCACGGTGGGTCTCGGTGGCCACGCGGTCGCGCTGCTCGACGCCCATCCCGCGCTCACCCTGATCGGTCTCGACCGCGACCCGCAAGCGCTCGCTGTGGCCAGTGACCGATTGCGCGCCTACGCCAAGCGGACCCACCTGGTGCATGCCGTCTACGACGAGCTGCCCCATGTGCTGGAGCGCCTTGGCATCCCGCGCCTTGATGGTGCATTGTTCGACTTGGGGGTGTCCTCACTGCAGCTCGACGCCGTCGAGCGCGGCTTCTCCTACGCCCGCGACGCCGCGCTGGATATGCGAATGGATTCCAGTATCGGGCCTACTGCGGCCGACGTGCTCAACGGCTACTCGCAGGCTGATCTCGCCCGAGTGTTCCGGGAGTACGGTGAGGAGCGCTTCGCCAGCCGGATCGCCGCCGCAGTCGTGGCGCAACGGGCCCAGCGGCCGCTGGGCACTACCGCCCAGCTGGTCGAGGTCGTCTATCAGAGTGTCCCGGCGGCTACCCGCCGTCGAGGTGGCCATCCCGCCAAGCGGACCTTCCAAGCGTTGCGGATCGAGGTCAACGGCGAACTGGCGGCGCTGCGCTCGGCGATACCCGCCGCGTTGGGTGCGCTGGCCCTCGGCGGTCGGCTGGTGGCGATGTCCTACCATTCCCTGGAGGACCGGATCGTCAAACGGGCACTGGCCCAGCTGAGCACCTCCCGTACCCCGGCTGGCCTGCCGGTCGAGCTGCCAGGTCACGGGCCCCAGCTGCGCGCGTTGACCCGTGGCGCCGAGCGCGCCGGCCTGGCCGAGGCAGGCGCCAACCCGCGGTCAGAGTCGGTGCGGCTACGGGCCGCACAGCGCATCGCGCCGGTTCCGCCGCGTGGATCCGGGCGGGACGGATCGGGCTGGCCGGAGTCAATCTCGTGGTAGCTCCCGCCCGCACCGCGACCCCGACCCGTGGCAGGACCGCGGTGCCGGTGCGCGGTTCGACCGCTGCGCCCATGCGCGGTTCGACCGCGGCGCCCACCCGCCACCGAGACGCCGGGGCGCCACGAGGCCGTTCCCCGGCCGTCGCCCGCGCCTACGCTCGGCGTGCCCAGCGCATCGGGGCCCGCCACCGTGGTCCCGATAGCGCGGACGCCGGCCGGACGCCCTTCGTGCTGCTGGTGATGGTGCTGCTGGGGGTGACGCTGGCATCCACGCTGTGGCTATCCACGGCCGCCACCGCTGAGGCCTACCATCTGCAGAGCGCCCGCAAGGTTGCCAGGAACCTGACCGAGCGTTCCGAGACCCTAGGCCGCGAGGTAGCCACGCTGGAGACCGCTCCTGAGCTGGCTCGCCGGGCTCGCGAGCTGGGCATGGTGCCCGCCGGGGACCCGGCCAGGCTGCTTGTTCACCTGGACGGCACCGTCGTCCTGATCGGCCAGCCGCGGCGGGCCACCGCACCCGCCCCACCGCCGGCACCGGTAGCACCACCGCCCCAGCCGGCTCCGGCGCAGGCGCCAGCATTGGGGCGTACCTGATGGGCCCGTTCCTGACCGGAGCACGGCCGTGGGCACGATGACCACCGTCCGGGCAACCAGAGCGAGCGCCGCCCGGGCAACCGGGGCGTCTCGGCACCGTCGGCGACCCGGTTCGTCGGCAGCCGGCGTGCGCGGCCGGCTGGGGATGGGTCGGGTGGTCCTCGTGGCTGCGTTGGTAGCGGCCGGACTCAGACTGGTCGCGGTGCAGGGATTGCAGGCTGCTGAACTGTCCGCACAGGCCGCGAGCCAGCGCACCACAGTGCAGACGCTGCCCGCGCAGCGCGGCACGATCACTGACCGCAACGGCACGCCGCTGGCGTTCAGCGTGGCGGCCGAGGCTTTGTACGCTCAGCCGAAGCGGATCACTGCTGAGCAGCGCGCGGTCCGGGCCGATCCGGACGCGCATAAGCAGGCGATGGCTCGCCGCGTCGCCCAGGTGCTCGGGCCGTCGGTGTCCGAACAGGAGCTCCTGGGCCAGCTGCGCAGCCAGGCCACCACAGTACTGCTGGCGCCGTTGGTGACGCCGGCCCAGGCCAGGGCGATCCAGCGGGATTTCCCAGAGATCAGCGCGGAACACCGGGAGATCCGGCAGTATCCCGGCGGTGAGCTCGCGGCCAACGTGCTGGGGGTGGCGAACTGGCGGGCCGACGAGCGCACCGTGCGGGGACTGGTCGGCCTGGAGAACTATGCCGACACCGTGCTGGCCGGCCGGGACGGTCGCCGGGTGGTGGATACCGCTGAGGGCTCGGACGCGGTCATCCCGGGCAGCGAGCGCGCTGAGCGGTCGCCGATACCGGGTTCGGGGCTGGAGCTCACCCTGGACTCCGACCTGCAGTTCACGGTGGCGCAAATGCTCGGTGACTATGCGCGGAAATACCGTGCCAAAGGAGCCAGCGCGGTGGTGCTCGACGCGCGTACCGCCGAGGTCTACGCGATGGCCAACGATGTCACCTTCAACCCGAACAACCTCGCGGCGGCTACTCCTGAGTCGCTGGGTAACCCGGCGGTCTCGGCCCCCTTCGAGCCAGGCTCGGTGAACAAGGTCGTTACCGCCGCCGCCGCCATTGACAGCGGCGTCGTCCGTCCGGACACCCCGCTGCAAGTCCCCGGGGAACTCCGGGTCGCTGACCGGACGATCCGGGACGCGTGGTCACACGGCACCCTGAACCTCACGTTCACCGGGGTGCTGGCCCTCTCGTCCAACATCGGCACGCTGCTCGCCGCGCAGCGCGTCGGCGCGGACCGCTTTGTGGACATGCTGGGGCGCATGGGTGTGGCGCAGCGCACCAACGTGGGGTTGCCGGGGGAAAGCGCTGGCCGCGTGCCGCCCCGGGACCAGTGGTCGGGCAGCACGTTCGCCAACCTGCCCATTGGCCAAGGCCTATCCGTGACCGTGCTGCAGCTCGCCGGCATTTATCAGGCGATCGCCAATGACGGGGTGCGTATCCCGCCGCGCATCGTCAGCGCCGTGACCGCCCCGGACGGCACGCGGACCGCGACCCCACGAC
>JBOHFY010000132.1:0-3511 GCA_050699895.1 Pseudonocardiaceae bacterium | reverse complement strand
GCCGTCGAACGCACCATGGTCGTGCGTGAGCACGTCGAGCGTACCCAGATTGCGGTGCTGGAAGACGACATCCTGGTGGAGCACTTCGTCACCACGTCGAGCACTGGGTCGCTGGTCGGCAACGTCTATCTCGGCCGGGTGCAGAACGTGCTGCCCTCAATGGAGGCCGCGTTTGTGGATATCGGCCGGGGCCGCAACGCGGTGCTCTACGCCGGCGAGGTGGACTGGGACGCCGCCGGGCTCGAAGGCAAGGCGCGTCGCATCGAGCAGGCCCTTTCCAGCGGTGACAGCGTTCTTGTGCAGGTCACGAAGGACCCGGTTGGCCACAAGGGCGCTCGGTTGACCACTCAGATCAGCCTGCCTGGCCGGTTCTTGGTATATGTGCCGGACGGACGGGCCACGGGGATCAGCCGCAAGCTGGCGGACACCGAGCGCAAGCGCCTCAAAGAGGTGCTCAAGCGGATTCTCCCGGAGGATGCCGGTGTGATCATCCGGACCGCCTCTGAAGGAGTCAGCGAGGAGGAACTGGCTCGCGACGTCCGCCGGTTGCAGGCTCAGTGGGAGGTTATCCAGAACCGCTCAGGTGCCGCCGTGGGTGGTTCCGGGGGCAAGACTACCGCGCCGGAGCTGCTTTATGAGGAGCCCGACCTGCTGGTGAAGGTGGTGCGGGACCTGTTCACCGAGGACTTCCGCGAGTTGGTCGTCCAGGGCGACGTGGCATGGGACACCGTAGAGGGTTACGTCAAGCACGTTGCCCCAGAGCTGGTACCCAGGGTGCGCAGGTATGCGGGTGTGGACGACGTGTTCGCCGAGTTCCGGATCGATGAGCAGATCACCAAGGCGCTGGACCGCAAGGTGTGGCTGCCCTCCGGCGGATATCTGATCATCGACCGTACCGAGGCGATGACCGTGGTCGACGTCAACACTGGCAAGTTCACCGGGTCGGGCGGCAACCTTGAGGAGACCGTCACCCGCAACAACCTCGAAGCCGCCGAGGAGATCATCCGGCAACTGCGGCTGCGGGACATCGGCGGGATCATCGTCATCGACTTCATCGACATGGTGCTTGAGTCGAACCGGGACCTGGTGCTACGCCGGTTGACTGAATGCCTAGGCCGGGACCGCACCCGCCATCAGGTCGCCGAGGTCACCTCACTCGGGCTGGTCCAGATGACCCGGAAGAAGGTCGGTACCGGGCTGCTGGAGGCGTATTCCAGCATGTGCGAGCAGTGCAAGGGGCGTGGCGTGCTGGTGGCCGCGGAGCCGGTGAACGTCCGAAGCCAGGCGATGCCAGCTGAAGTGTCCGCTGTGGCGTCTTCCGGGATGTCTGCTGTGCCTCTTTCTGGGCCTCCTGCTGGGGTACCTTCGGCGGCCAGGGACCCCAGCACGGTGAACGGTCGTCGATCCAAACCTCGTGGACGTGGGACACCAAGCGTCCTGGCGGCATCGGAGCAGGCGATCGTGCAGGGCGTGACGGCCGAGGAACACCAGGAGCCCCCGGCCGCCGAGGCACAGAGTGTGCCCGCGCAGCCACCAACGCGCACGATGACGCGGCGCCGCCGGGCTGCCTCACGGCCAGCCGGACCGCCCGCCACAGAGTTGCCGGACAGTGTCGACTCGGCAGCCCCGGTCCTTCGCGATACCGCACGTGAGGTAAGCACCCCGGTGTGACCGGGCCGGGCGGCGGGCCGTACCCTCGTTGGCGCGGCCCGCCAGCTCGGCGGGCCTAGGTTTGTCTGCGGTCCGCTACGCCATTCGAACAGTCAGCATCTAACAGTCACCATCTGACAACCAGGAGTACCGCCCGATGTACGCGATCGTGAAGACCGGCGGCAAGCAGTACCGAGTGGCCGTCGGGGACGTCGTCGAGGTGGAGAAGCTTGACGGCGATCCCGGAAGCGAGGTCAGCTTGCCCGCTGTGCTGCTCGTCGACGGCCCCACTGTCACCACTGACGCGGCTATCCTTGGCGCCGCCTTGGTCCGTGGGAAGGTCGTCGCGCAGGTCAAGGGCCCCAAGATCCGGATCCACAAGTTCAAGAACAAGACCGGTTACCACAAGCGCCAGGGTCACCGCCAGCGGCTGACTCGCGTCGAGGTTATCAGCATCTCCCAGTGATTCTTCACCTCAGTGACTATTGACCTCAGTGACCGTTGACCGTGAGAAAACTCCTGACGAGGGTGTGAGCACTGATGGCACACAAGAAAGGCGCGTCCAGCTCCCGCAATGGCCGCGACTCCAACGCCCAGCGGCTTGGCGTGAAGCGGTTCGGTGGCCAGGCGGTCAACGCGGGGGAGATCCTTATTCGCCAGCGTGGCACCAAGTTTCATCCGGGTGTGCACGTCGGTCGGGGTAGCGATGACACCCTCTTCGCTCTCGAGGCGGGGTCGGTGCAGTTTAGTACCAAGCGTGGGCGCAAGACCGTCAACATCGTCCCGGCGCAGGCCTGAACCAGAGGTGTCCCGCTTCGTGGATCGGGTGGCGATTCACGTCGCCGCAGGTGATGGCGGCCATGGCTGCGCGTCGGTTCACCGGGAGAAGTTCACCCCGCTGGGTGGCCCCGACGGGGGCAACGGTGGGCGTGGTGGTGATGTGGTGCTGGTGGTCGACCCCGGAGTGCACACGTTGCTCGACTTCCACTACCGCTCTCAGGCGAGAGCCTCGAGTGGCAAGCAGGGGCAGGGCGGCAACCGCAACGGCGCCATGGGCGAGGACCTCGAACTACGGGTGCCGGACGGCACCGTGGTGCTCACTTCCGACGGCGAGGTACTGGCTGACCTGATGGGCGGTGGAACCCGGTTCGTCGCCGCGGCGGGCGGGCATGGCGGGCTGGGCAACGCGGCATTGGTCTCCCGGGCCCGTAAGGCGCCGGGCTTCGCCCTGCTTGGCGAGCCGGGGCAGGCCCGGGAGCTGGTGCTGGAGCTGAAATCGGTGGCCGATGTCGGGCTCATCGGGTTCCCATCAGCGGGCAAATCATCCCTGGTGTCGGTGCTCTCAGCGGCCCGCCCCAAGATCGCCGACTACCCGTTCACCACCTTGGTGCCCAACCTCGGTGTGGTCACCGCGGGCGAGACGGTGTTCACCGTGGCTGACGTCCCTGGCTTGATCCCTGGCGCCAGCCAGGGCAAGGGACTCGGGCTGGAGTTTCTGCGGCACATCGAACGGTGCGCGGTGCTGGTGCACGTCGTGGACTGCGCGACCCTCGAGCCCGGCCGCGACCCACTGTCCGATGTGGACGCCCTGGAACGCGAGCTGGCCGCCTACACTCCGTCGCTGGGCGGCGAGCTCGCCTGCCGCCCCCGGTTGGTGGTGCTCAACAAGATTGACGTCCCGGATGGCCGGGAGCTGGCTGACCTAGCGGTACCCGAACTCGCGGCCCGCGGCCTGCCGGTGCATGGCGTGTCCACGGTGAGCACGGAGGGTCTGCGGGAACTGCGCTTCGCGCTCGGCGCGGCTGTGCGCCAATACCGTGAGTCGCTGCCCGTTGCCCAACCAACTCGGTTGGTGCTGCGC
>JBOHFY010000131.1:0-12428 GCA_050699895.1 Pseudonocardiaceae bacterium | reverse complement strand
CGCTGGCATGTCCACCCGCTCAACCCCTACGATCGGCGCCCTCATGAATACTTTGGTCTCTCGGCTGCGAAGCCGACCGGTCCTGTCCCTCATCGGTGTCGTGGCGTTACTGCTGGCTGGCGTGTTCGGAGTGGTTGCCTGGGTGAGTAGCGGCAGCGTCAGCGGCGCGGTCGATACCCACGAGGTGGCCAACACCGCCGGTAAGTACCGTTTCCAGGCCCCCACCGGGTGGTCGACCACCCAGGAGGGGCGCACCACCACGGTGATCAGCCCGGATCAGAAAACTGTGATCACTCTTGGCGTTGGTCGTGCCGGATCGCTGCCGGTGGCCGGTGCCTTGTTCTTCCAGCAGGTCGCCGGCAACTACCAGAACGTCCGGGTGATTCCGCCGGAAGCCAAGCAGGTGGCGTCGCGGCCAGCCTTGGTCTATGGCGGTATCGGGAACAACGCCCAGAACGTTCGGATCCGTTTCCTGGCGATCACCGTCCAGAACACGCCCGCCAACTATGCCATCACGGTGTTCACCGAAGCCGGCTCAGACCCGAAAGCTGTGCTTCCTCCGGTGGACCAGGTCGTGGCGAGCTTCCAGGTCACCTGACGTTGATCGGGGTGGACGCGGTGGTCTCGTCGATCTCGGAGGTACGCACCGTCACACTCAGCCGCCAGGTTCCGCGATAAGGGAGCTGGACCGCGCTGGTGACGTACTGTCCCGGTGCGGTGCGCTGGAGCCCGACCACGAAGGGACCAAGCTGACGTGCCGCGAGCGTCAGGGTGCTGTGCAGCTCGGGGACGTCCCTCGGGGCGCCGAGGGAGTCTTCGACGGTGATGTGGATCGTGTTCGGACCGGTGGCGGCCGGATCGACGTCGACGACGAGCTGTCCCCGCCCGCCTGGCCCTCCGGTGTCGTAGCTGATGACGTGGTGGGCCGGCCCGGGTGGCGCGACGGTCGCGGTTCGACCGGGTTCGGCGTTGACCAGCAGCGCGGTCACGCCGAGGGCGAGTGCCCCGAGTGCGGCTTCCCCGAACACGCTTCGGCGCAGTGCTCGTGCGCCCAGCGGTGCTCGCCGATGCTGGACGACCCAGCGGTGGGATAATCCCGCGACGCCGACCATGAGCGCGAATGCCCCGAGCTTGACCAGCAGCAGCCGACCGTAGTCGGTAGACCCGAACGCGGCCCAGCTGCCGAGCTGGCGCCACGACTGGTAGCTGCCGGTGCCGAGGAGAATCACGACTGAGCCGGTCGCGATCGAGGAGAACCGGTACACGGCGCGCTCGGGGACTGCTGGCGCCTCGGGGGTTGCGGTATCCGCCGCTGGCAGCACGACCACGAGCGTGGCCAGGCCACCGAGCCACAGGCCCATGGCCAGCAGATGCATGACGTCGACCGGTAGCGCCAGTGCTGGCTGCAGTCCCACCGCCGCGTGGCCCGCCGCGGCCCAGGTCGCGGCCAGCCCGAGGGCCAACGCCGCGCCCAGGGCACCGAACCACGCCCGGCCCCGCCGCCGGAGGTGACCCAGCCAGGCGCACAACAGCACGAGGTAACCGCCCGCCAGGGCCAGCAGTGCTAGGCGGGCCGTCAACGCCGTGCCCAACGGGCTGTCCAGGGTCTCCGCGACGATCGCGGAGTCGAGGAGTCGATCGACACCCAGCCCGTTGCCATAGGGTCCCTGCAGGAGCAGCGTCGCCATGCTCGTCGCCAACAGGCCGGCCCAGCCAACTGACATGACGCGGCGGACGTCGCGCCGCGCGATCGCGCCGGGCCAGCAGAGCAGGACGAACGCGATCGATCCCACCAGCGACGCGTAGCACGCGAACGCCGCGGCCCGGACGATGGCGTAGCTCACGCCGACGCTGGTGCTGCCGAGGGGCTGCGCGCTCGCCGGTGCTCGGCCAGCCGAGGGGTGACCCACCGAGAAGGTGAACGCACCCGCTACCGGGTGCGAGTCGGCCGAGATCACCCGCCAGGAGACGGTGTACGTGCCCTGCTGCGGCGAACTGGGTTGGCTGTCTCCCGACAGGCCGACTCCGACGATGGCGGAACGGCCGAAGTGCCGGGCGTGGCCGTCGTCCACCTCGGCGCCATCCGGCCCGAAGACCCGCACCCCATCGGTCATCACCAGCACCGATTCGCCGAAGGTCAGCGACACCGCGGCGGGCATGGTAGCGACCACCGCGCCCTGCCCGGGATCGGTGGAGATCAGCACCGCGTGGGCGGAGGCCTGCGTGGCGCCGACGAGCAGCCCGAGCACCGCGTAAATCACTGTCACCGCGCAGGCCCGCAGCGCTCGCCGGCACCACACCGCCATCCTCAGCCAGTGGTGGCGCTACGCCGGTTCGCCAGCCCGATGACGATTCCGACGGCCCCCAGCAGGATCCCCACGATACCGAGCACCACGCCCCAGGCACCCGTCGAGGAGGTGCGGGCGGGGGGCCCGGCGCCTTTGTCCGGGGTCACCGCTGCCACGGCCAACGGGGTGGCGCCAGCCGGTGTCAGCGTGAGCACGGGCGCGGGGTGTTCTGGCTCGGGGGCACCTGGCGGGACCGTGTCAATCCAGCGCACCACCTCGCCGCTGCTGTAGGTCTGCAGTGCCTTGAACACCAGCTGATTGGTGTCGGTCGGCAGCGGGCCCATCGACACATCGAAGTCCTCGAACATTCCCGGCAGAATCCGACCGCCGGTCCAGGTGATCTTCGAGACGGCCTCGGTAATCTGCCCGTCATCGGTGGTGATCGGTTTCGCCAGTGTGGTTTTTTGCACGGTCGACGTCCAGCCGGGGACCGCGCGGGTCTGCACCGACGCGATCGGGTGATCGGTGGGGAGATCTATTTCCAGCTGGGTGGTGGACGCGTTATCCCGCTCGTTGGGAACTCGGAAGGACACTTTGGTATAGCCGCCTTGCTGCGCGGTGTTGGGATTCGCGGTGACGTGCGC
This sequence comes from Pseudonocardiaceae bacterium, assembly GCA_050699895.1. Taxonomy (GTDB): domain Bacteria; phylum Actinomycetota; class Actinomycetes; order Mycobacteriales; family Pseudonocardiaceae. The sequence continues at coordinate 9,496 of JBOHFY010000131.1, read as the reverse complement.
CGAGGCGACGCCGGCCAGAGTGACCAGCGTCAGCACGCAGACGGCGCTGATCGCGGCAACCCGGCCCCCCCAGTGCTGCCCCCGCCTGCGACTGATCTTTACCATGATGACACGCTCCAGGTGATCAGCGCGGCATCCCCGCGTGGCGCGCACTCGATGGCCCTCACAGCATCGTCAGAAGCATGTAGCTCATCCCGATGCCCATGACGACCTCCGCGGACCCCAGCAGGTGCGGCGAGCTGACCACGCCGCGCGGTCCACCAGCGCCAGCGGGCGCCGTCCCGATGGTGTGCACGGCCAGCCGGGCACCCAACCGCACCACAAACACCAGGAAATACACGATCAACGCCCAGGTCAGCGCCGGCAGCGCAAGGCCAGTGGAGCCCATCGGGGCCATGTCCATCCGGTCGGTCATGCTCGTGCCGGCGGCCATGGCCGGCCCGGCTGGCATCGCCGCCAGCATGTACACCATCGCCAGGCCCCCGATCATGAGGTGCAGCTCATGCTGTCCGCACAGCTCAGGGCACGGCACCGGGGTTGGTCGCAGGCTCCGTCGGATCAGCCGGACGGCGATGTGCCCGGCGGCCACGCCGAAGAGCACCTGCCAGTACAGCCGGGGCAGTGGATCAACCCAGGGCACCACCATAGCGATCATGCCCAGACTCATCACACCCCGCGAGACGTCCACGCTCCGGTCAGCGGTGCCGCCCCCCGCTGAGACCTCCCGGCTCGCGGCGATGAGCCTAGCCACGCAGATGAGGGCCAACGCGGCGAACATCGCCACGAACACCCACCGCACCCACACCGCGCCCGCCACCGCACTTACCTCCTCAACCGTGCTCGTCTAGCGCTCGTCTAGCCGCACCGCGCGCATGACCTCGACCTCTTTCCGTAGCTGGCCGCCAGCTGGCCGCCCCCAGCGCGTGAGCTCCTCCAGGCGATAGTCGTCTCGAACCCCCGGTTAGTTCCCGAGCCTCACCAGCCGGATGGATCGTCTTCGTCGATGCCCGGAACGCCACGGTGCTGGTCGGCGAAATCAGCGGGGTCGACGTCAAGGGGCGGCTGCGCGCGCTCCGGCAACGTCTCGTCGTCTTCGTCGAGATCGGTCAGCGAAAGCCGCTGCTCGGCCACGTCTGTCTCGGGGTCCTCAATGCCCATCTGATGCTCCCTGTCGATAGTGGTGGGGGTTGATCGTAGTTTGGGTGCGTGCGGCGAGGGGAGCCCTGCCTGGCCCCGGAGCGCGGACACGCTTCCACGCTCATGATCGTGGCTTGTGTGCCCTCGGCGACATCTCGTGTCGTTCCTGGCACACAAACCGCGATCATCGCGGTGGCGCGGTCAATGCGCTGAGCAGACGAGCATCCGGCCCGGTGGAGCCGCAGCACCCGGCCGCTACGCGCCGCCGAGTTCCCTGGTGGCCTCCTGGATGTCCTTGGCGGTGTCGATGGCTCGCCAGTAGCCCTCGATCGGGAATCCAGCTAGCCGGCGCTGGCTGGCTAACAGCGGGAACGTCGAGCGCTCGTGATCGCCCGTGTCGGGCAGCAGGCCGAGGATTTCTCCCGAGAACACATAAATACCGCCATTGATCGGATACGGCGAGGGCGGAGCCTCGACGAAGTCGGTCACCTGCCCCTGCTCGTCGACTTTGACCACGCCCCAGGGGAGCCGCGGCCGGGCCAGCCCGATCGTGGCCACCGCCTCCCGCTGCGCGTGATAGGCCGCCATCGCGCCGAGGTCAAACCGGGTCCAGATGTCACCGTTGAGCCCGTACCAGGCCTCACCAGGGGCGGGAAGGTGCTTGCCGGCGTACTTCAGCCCACCGCCCCGCCCCAAAGGCTGGTCTTCGACCACCGTGGTGACCCGCAGCGGCTGCCTCGTCGAGCTCAGATGCTCGGCTAGGACCTCATGCAGGTGACCGGCGGAGACCACCACGTCGGTGATCCCGGCCTCGGCCAGCCACTCCAGCTGATGATCAATGATGCACCGCCCGGCGACCTCGATCATCGGCTTGGGCCGGGTATCGGTGTACGGCTTGAGCCGCGTCCCCTGTCCACCAGCCAAGATCACCGCCTGTCGCACCCTCGCGTGGTTCCTCATGCGCGCGACCCTAGCGTCGTGTCAATTCAGCCGGGACCTGCTACCGACTGGCGTGCTCAGGGCGGGTGGGCGATCACTGCTGGTGATTGTCCTCTGCTTGGGTTTGGCGGCGTCGGTCAGGTGTTTACGGATTGAAGAACAGGTTCCTGAACGTCAGGCCCAGCCACGGCTTGCGACCCCAGGCCAGCAGCCGGCTGCGGGCGATGGGCCCCCAGTGGCTGATCCGGCCGTAGATCACGAGTATGAGGTCCACCGGGTCGGCCCAGAGGTGGCAGTCGATCACCTGGCCGCTCGGCGGTTCCACTGCGGCCACCCCGTCGCGGAACCGGATGACGAACCGCGGCCCACCTGCCTGTGCCTCGGTTCACCCGGCCCCGTCGTCCCGGTGGTTGTGAACCACGAAAAGTACGTTGTGCTATAATCATAGAATTATGTTACATTGAAGTTCGACGGTAGGCATGAAGGGGCAGGGGTTCCGATGACAGACAGAGCACAGCTTCATCCGCTGAGTGACCAACCTTCATCCGGTCGGCATGCCGTCGTCATCGGCAGCGGCCTAGCCGGCCTGTTGGCGGCCCGGGTCCTGGTGGATCACTTCGATCAGGTGACGATCCTGGACCGGGACCGGTTCCCCGATAAGCCCGAGCATCGCAAGGGGACCCCGCAGTCCTTTCACGCGCACGGTCTGCCGCTCCGAGGCCGCGAGATCATCGACGAGCTCTTCCCCGGGATTGAGGCCGATCTGGGAGCGGCCGGCGCCTCGACGGGGCGGGACAGTGTCCCGTTCCAGGTGGTATCACCCTTTGGGCCGCTGCCGAGCAGACCGCAACCAGGCGAGTTCATCATGTACAGCCGGTTCTTGTTGGAATGGGCGATCCGTGCCCGGCTCACCCAATACTCCCAGCTGCGGTTGCTGCCCGAGGCCGAGGCCGTCGGCCTCGACACCAGCCTCGCGGGCACGGGTGCCGCGAACGGCCGGGTAACTGGGGTGCAGGTGCGGTACCGCAAGGGTGCTGGCGAGGGTGTCCTCGCCGCGGATCTGGTGGTGGATGCCAGCGGCCGGGGATCCAAGGCGCCTCAGTGGTTAGCGACCTTGGGTTACGGCGAGGTCGAGGAGGAGGTCATCACCTCCGGTATCGGCTACGCGTCGCGTTTCTACGCCAAGCCGGACCAGTTCCCCACCGACTGGACAGGTTTGGTGATCAACGGGCGGGTGCCGCGCAACCCCCGGGCGGGCCTGATCCTGACCATCGAGAACGGACAATGGCATGTCACACTCGGTGGGTACGCGAACGCGGCGCCACCCACCGACGAGGCGGGGTTCATGCAGTGGGCGCGGGATCTGCCAGACCCGACCATCTATGAAGCCATCCGCGTCGCGCGCCCGCTCACTCCGATCCGGGGATACCGCACCCCCACCAACCGGCTGCGGCATTTCGAACGGGTGGCCCGCTGGCCGGCAGGATTTGTGGTCACCGGCGACGCCGTGTGCGCGTTCAACCCGCTCTACGGTCAGGGCATCACGGTGAGCGCGATGGACGCGCTCGTCCTCCGGCAATGCCTGCAGGGCCACTCCGGAGGCGCCCGCGCCGGATTCGAGCAAGCATTCCAACGCCGGCTAGCCAAGAACGTCGCCACGCCCTGGTTCGTGGCCAGCACCGAAGACCTGCGTTGGCCCGGGGTCCAGCTGCAAGGAGCACCACCGCGGCGTGGGACGGCCCTGGTCCGCCGCTACCTCGACCTGGTGCTGCGAGCAGCCGTGCGCGACGCCTACCTCACCGAGAAGTACCTGAGCCTGATCATGATGACCGCGCACCCCCGAGTCCTGTTCGCCCCCGGCGTCCTGGCCCGCGTTGCCCGTGTCGTGATCTCGGGCAAGGCCGGGATCCCCACCCAACCCTTCGCGCTGTCCTCGCAGGCGTTGGCGATGCTGCGCCGCCTACCCAGCGCCGACCCACCGAACGCCGACGCCGGCCAGCAGTTGCCAGCGAACTCACTCTCGCGGGAGATGACGTGACGACAGCCTCAGATCCTCGTCACCCTGCCTGAGGCTGGTCATTTCGTGCAGCACGACAACTGGCGAAGCCGTCATCACCACCATGGTTACATGGCTTCATGCCACCCCACGCCGGCCCGCCCAATCCTGACCGCCAGCCCCGGGTCACCGCGCCGCGCCCACCGGTGACACAACGCGAGTCGAGAGGCGACCGGTGACCCGGCAGCGCACCCCCACCTTGGAGGTCCGCGAAGCGCTGCTGCGGGCCGCCCGCGAGCTCCTCGACGAGCGCGGGCCCGACGCGCTGGCCATCCGGGACATCGCGGCCCGCGCCGGAGTCGCGCCCATGGGCGTGTACAACCGCTTCGGATCCAAGGATGGCATCCTCAGCGTGCTGCTCCAGCAGGGATTCGACGAGCTCGCCGCGGCGGTCACCGTCACCCCAGATAGTGATCATCCGCTGCGCTCCATCGCCACCGGCTGCGCCAACTACCGAGCCTTCGCGTTGGCCAACCCCGCGATGTACCGGCTGATGTTCGACTTCCCGGTACCGGGCTTGTACTCCTCCGACGCCGCGCGCGCCGCCGCGCACAACGCGTTCGACCGACTCGTCGACGCCGTCCGGCTCGGCATCGCCACCGCACACATCCAACCCGGAGAACCCTACGAGATCGCCCAACGAATCTGGGCGGCCTGCCACGGAGCCATCAGCCTCGAACTACGCAACATCGGCTTCGTCTCCAACCACGACACTCACTACACCGCGCTCATCCACACCCTCCTCCGAGGCATCGCCACCACCACCGACGCATGAGCAACCCGGAGCGGTCGTGAGCCTCAGGTAACCTCATGGCCTAGGGACATAAAAAACACGCCCGGGCAAGTTGCTGGATTTTCGCCCTGGGTGGGTCCTAAGGTGCCCACCATGCAGGATCACGAGCCGACGATACGCAGCCGGGAGCTGGGTGAAGGGCTGCACCGGGCGATGAAGGACGCCAAGCTGAACCAGAAGAGCGCGGCCCAGAAGCTGGGCTGGTCCCAGAGCCGGGTGTCACGGTTGCTGTCGGGCAAGCGCGGCGGCAGTGAGGTGGACGTCTCGGCGTTCCTGGCGATCGTCCAGGTGACCGGTGCCGAGCGGGACCGGCTGCTGGGGATCTGCCGGGAGCAGAACACCCCGGGCTGGCTGCAGCAGCACGGCGCGCGGCTGCCCCAGCAGCTGCGCACCCTGATCGACCACGAGGACAAGGCGGTGACTTACAGCGATGTCCAGACGATAGTCGTGCCCGGGCTGCTGCAGACCGCGGAGTACGCCCACGCGCTGATCAGCCGGGTGGTCAACGTGCCGACGGAGGAGGTCAATGACCGGGTGGCCGCCCGGCTGGGCCGCCAGAACCTGTTCACCCGGGCGCACCCCGCCAAGTTCACCTTCTACCTCCACGAGGCCGCGCTGCGGCTGCCGGTGGGCGGGCCCGAAGTGATCGCCGAGCAGTTGCGGCACCTGCTGCACAAGGCGACGCGCCCGTACCTGAAACTGCGGGTGATCCCGGTGTCGCACGGCGCCCACGCCGCGCTGGCCGGACCGTTCACCTTCATGGAGTTCGCCGAGTTCCGGCCGGTGGTGTACTTGGAGAGCGAGACCTCCTGTGTGTTCCTGGAGAAACCCGAGCAGATCACCGCTTACCGGCGCATCCTGCGGGAACTGGCCAAGACCGCGCTGAGCGAGGAAGAATCGAGGGAGCTGATTGCCACCCTGGCAACCGAGCTCGCCGCGGATCGAGAGGACCATCATGACCGTGCGTGAGCCGGACGGGATCGTCTGGCGGACGAGCAGCTACTGCGGCAACGGCGGTTCGTGCGTGCAGGTCGGCTGGCGCACCAGCAGCTACTGCGGCAACGGCGCTGACTGCGTGCAGGTCGCGCCCGCGCCGGAGCTGGTGCTGGTGCGCGACTCCAAGAACCCCGAGGGCCCCGCCCTGGCCCTGCCCCCCGCTACCTGGCGAGCCTTCCTGCACCCCCTCAGTGCTTGACGGCCGTTGATCGTCTTACGGCCTGGTATGCGGGTCAGAGCGGCATGGGCCAGGAGTAAGGCCCGTCGGGGTCGTCGAGCCACACGTATTGCCGGTTGATGTCATCGAGCGCGGAGACGCCGAGCCGGGAGACGTCAGGCTGGTGAAGGTGGTCCCACAGCGCCATGGCTGTTTCGATGGTGTCCCAGATACGGCAGGGGCCCCGCTGAATGACGGGCCATCTCCCGCTCTCGGGGTGGAAGGAGACGTCGGCGACTGCATCGGCGGTGTGGGCGATTATCCTGGTCGCGCGAGTGCGGTCAGTGGAGTGTGGGGAGTCTATGCCGTAACCCAGGTGTAAGCTGGGCACATGGAGTTGGCAGAACAGGGCCAGGTCCGGGCTGGCTTCGTGAACCCGACGGGGATCTGTTGTGGTGGTGCCATAGTGGGCCATTCCGGACGCGTTGGAGCCGGCTGTCTCACCAGGGCCGAGGGGACTGCGGAGGTCGTGCCGTAGTGGCATGAAGCCCACATTGTTGTTGTCGAAGTGTCCGGTCACCTCATCTGGCTCTGTTTTGTCGAGAACGATGAGGGGTTTTGTCGTGTTGCCGGCGATGGGGGCGACGATGCGACCGCCATCGGCGAGTTGCCGTATCCATTCGGGTTGGATGTGGGTGATCGCGCAGGTGGCCAGGATGCGATCGTATGGCGCGCCGTCGGGCAGACCGGTATAGCCGTCAACAGCAACCAGTGTGGGCTGGTAGCCGAGACCGTTGAGCGCGAGCCGGGCCTGTTCGACGAGTGCGGGATCAATATCATTGGAGTAGACGTTCGCCGCGCCGAGTCGGTGACACAGCAGGGCCGCGTTGTAGCCGGTTCCGGTGCCGATCTCCAGGACCCGGTGGTGATCCTGCACGTCGAGCCGCTCAAGCATGATGGCGACGGCGTCCGGCGCGCTTGCTGAGGAGGTGGGGCGCTGGTTGCCCAGCTCGTCGGCGGCGCGCCATTGTGTGACGAGCGCGTCCTGGGAGTAGGCGTCAGCCAGGTTGTGATCGGGAACGAATACGTGTCGCGGGGTGTCGGTGAACGCCCGTTGCCACGCTGGGTCGGTCAGCTCTCCGGTAGCGATGAGTTTCTCGGTCATCGCGACGGCGAGCGGCTGCCAGTCGGTCACCGGTCGTCTCCGATCAGTTCGTCGGCGATGGCTTCGGCGATGGGAATTCCGCACTCCTCGGCAAGCCACCCCCACTGCCCAGCCGCATTGCACTCTAAAAAGACGTAGTCCTCGGTGTGAGCGGTGACGATGAAATCGAACGCCCCGTAGGTGAGGCCGGCTGCGGAAAGGAAACCGCGAGCCCGCTCGGCGACTCCCGCGGGGCAATTGATCACCTCGTAAGTCAACGCGTCATAGTCGGTGCGCCAGTCTATGCGCGCGGCGGCGGAGTGGGCATGGATGGCGACGGCGAAGTCGCGCTTCCCCACCACGGTCAGACGGACCTCGTAAGCTTTGGGAATCCATTTTTGGAACAAATGTGTGGTCAACTCAATACCGGCGAGATCGGCCAGCTCCGGCGCCGTGACTCGCCGGGTCCAGATCGACTTCTGAGACCCGGCTTCGGCGATGATCGGCTCCGCCAGTGACTTGACGATGATGTCACCCTGTTCTGCCGCGAACCGACGCACCTCATCCGGTGCATTGGTGACTATAGTTGCCGGTACGCGAAATCCGACTGCTTGCGCGAGGCTGAGCTGGCGTGGTTTGTACTCGCAGTCAGCCAGAGCAGACGGGTGATTGATCCACTTCGCTGGTAGGCTAGCCAGCACTCCACCTAATCCAATGCGAGCCTGAGCGCGGGCGAAACGCTGCTCCGGGCCGGACATCGCGCTCGGCATGTCGAAATCTCGCGGACGCCGGTAGAACACAGCCGAAATCTCCTCCCAGGAGAAGACCCCGTCCGGTGTCTCGACGTCGCCGCACCAGCCACGGCCCAGTCTCGCCGTAACCTGCACCCGTCGGGGGAAGTCCGCAGGATCAAGCCACGAGTAGCCGCACCCCCGCGCTTCCAGTCGCTTGGCGACCTGCTCGGCCGACCAATCACCACGACCGCTGACAATCAACACCCGTGACACCGGACACCGGTCCTCTCTCAGTCGTCTGGCACATACCACGTATCCTGCACAGCCGTGCCGTCCCTGTGGGTTTCATCGGTACGCGGCGTCTGGTGCGGCGTCGTCCGGTGCTTAGCGGTGACCGCCGAGGGAACCTGCTGCGCGCCCCGCAAGACAAACGGCCGCATACCGCTGGGCAGCTCGTCGCTCCCCGCGGGTGGCCACGCGTCACGCGGAAACCGTCGAGCCGACGGCATGAATGGATCATCGAACAGTTGGCCACCTCCTTCCTCATCACCGATCTCGAGGAGCCGTTCCGCGCTGGGCCGAGCTGGATTCGGGATCATGATCATCTCCTATTCTTTCCGCTACCAGGTGACGGGGAGCTGGTTGACGGCGCCGGCTACGGCTTCGCGGACGGGTTGGATCTCCTCCAGGGGGACCGCGAGGCGCAGGGTGGGGAAGCGGTCGAATAGCCGGACGAACAAATACTGGAGCTCCATCCGGGCCAGGTGGGCGCCGAGGCAGAAGTGTGCGCCGTGGCTCAGCGACAGGTGCGGGATCCGCTCGCGGGTGATGTCGAAGCGTGTCGGGTCGGGGAAGACGCTCGCGTCCTCGTTGGCCTCCTGCACGGCGAACATCACGGTGTCACCCGCGCGGATGGTGGCCGCGTCGACCTCGATGTCGACAGCGGCGTACCGGGTCAGGCCGCCACGCCGAGCGGCTCGCGCCCGTTCGATCGGGCTGGCGAAGCGGAAGATCTCTTCCACCGCCCCGGCGGCCAGCGCCGGGTCACGCCGCAGCGCCTCCCGCTGCTCGGGATGGGTCAGCAACAGCAGCACGCCCCGGTCGATGATGGCGACGACGGGCGCATGCCCAGCGAACAGCAGCCCGGCGGCGAGATGGGCGATCCCGTCGTCGGTCAGTTCCGGGTCGAGCGCGGCGGCCTCCAGGAGATCCGAGATGATGCTGCCGTCGCCGCCGGCCCAGCGCTTGCGCTCGATCAGGGTGCCCAGGTACCGCCACAGCGACTGCAAGCCGCCGCGCGCGACGGCGGGTCGGCTCACCTGCTTGGTCTCGACCTGCCACCGGAGGAAGTCCGCGCGGTCGTCGGCGGGTACCCCGAGCAGCTCGCAGACCACGAGCGCCGGCAGCGGGAAGGCGACGGTGGTGTGGAAATCGGCGGGAGGCCCGCCGCGGCCATGCTCGCCAAGGCTGAGCTCGTCGAGCTTGGCCTCGACTTGCCACCGGGGACCATCGCGGACAACGTGCACTACGTATGGCAAAC
>JBOHFY010000130.1:0-5996 GCA_050699895.1 Pseudonocardiaceae bacterium | reverse complement strand
TCGTTGCCCTGCACGTGGCTGACGTCGATACACTCGATACGCAGCGGGGCGGCGTCCAGTCCCAGCTGCTGGTGAATCTGTTGCAGCGCCGCGGCGCGAGCGGTCAGGTCACCGGCGCGACGCAGCTTGTGCTGCGCGAATGCCTCCGCGGCGTTGCGCGCCACGGTGTCGGCCAGCGCGCGCTTGTCCCCCCGTTGCGGCACCCGTAGCCGCACCCGCGCGCCGCGCAGCCCGGAGAGCCACTCGGTCAGCGTGTCGGCGTCGTCGGGTAGCTCGGGAACCAGCACCTCCCGGGGCACCGGCTGGGTGGCGTCGTCGGCGGACCCGGCCAGCGCGGCCTGCTCACCGTAGAACTGGGTCAAGAACTGGCCGACCAGATCGACCTGCGCGACCTGCTCGATCACCCAGCCGCGCTGGCCGCGGACCCGTCCGCCGCGGACGTGGAACACCTGCACCGCCGCCTCGAGCTCATCGCGGGCGAAGGCGATCACGTCCGCGTCAGTGCCGTCACCGAGCACCACCGCCTGCTTCTCCATCACCCGGCGCAGCGCTCCCAGGTGGTCGCGCAGCCGCGCGGCACGCTCGAACTCCAGCTCGGCGGCGGCCGCCGCCATCTCTCGCTCCAGCCGGCGGATCATCTTGTCAGTGCGGCCGGACAGGAAATCACAGAAATCCTCGACAATGGCGCGATGTTCCTGCGCGGTGACATTACCCACACACGGCGCCGAGCACTTATCGATGTAGCCCAGCAGGCATGGCCGGCCGATCTGGCCGTGTCGTTTGAATACGCCGCCCGAGCACACCCGGACTGGAAAAACCCTGGTCAGCAGGTCCAGCGTCTCCCGGATCGCCCAGGCGTGCACATAGGGCCCGAAATACCGGACTCCCCGTCGGCGGGGCCCTCGGTAGACGTGCAGCCGGGGATACTCGTCGTTCAGCGTCACGGCCAGCACCGGATAGGATTTATCGTCCCGATACCGGACATTGAACCGAGGGTCGAACTCCTTGATCCAGTTGTATTCCAGCTGCAGCGCCTCGACTTCGGTGCTGACCACCGTCCACTCCAGCGAGGCCGCCGTGGTGACCATCTGCCGGGTGCGCGGGTGCAGCCCGGAGAGGTCGGCGAAGTAGGAGTTCAGGCGACTGCGCAGGCTCTTCGCCTTGCCGACGTAGATCACCCGGCCGTGCTCGTCCCGGAACCGGTACACCCCAGGCGTCTCGGGGACCGTGCCCGGCGCCGGGCGGTAGGTGGAGGGGTCCATCGCATGGCAGCTTAGTGGCAGCCTAGCGGCTGCCCTGTGAGTGGCATTGAGTGCTATAACAGTGTTTGCCACTCACAGGCCGTTCACGGCCGGTGGCAGGGCAGCGGTTACCGTTTTCGGGTGCATACCAGCGAACTCCGCATCGAGACCGGCTCGCGCGAGCAGGTGCGTGACCTCACCGCGCAATGCCGCGCGTTCCTCCACCAAGCGGGCGCGCGCGACGGCCTGCTGCACGTGTGGGTACCGCATGCCACCGCGGGACTCGCCGTGATCGAGACCGGGGCGGGCAGCGACACTGACCTGCTCGCCATGCTGCGCGAGCTGCTGCCCGCCGACGGCCGGTGGCGCCACCAGCACGGCTCCCCCGGCCACGGTAGGCACCACCTACTGCCCGCCCTACTGTCGCCCTACGCCAGCGTCCCGGTGCTCGGCGGGCAACTCGCGCTGGGCACCTGGCAGTCGATCTGCCTGGTGGACACCAATGTCGACAACCCAGTCCGCACTGTCCGGTTGAGCTTCCTGCCCGGCTAGTTCCCGGCTCACCCACCATCTGACCCGATCGGCCAGGTTCGACGCTGGCACATATAGGATAAAACAGACACGTTTGACTTCGACATTAGTTGAGGTTTTAGTCTGCGGTCGACTCGCCGGTCGAGGACACCGGCGAGGTCATGACGTCGACGAGGATCCGGTGGTGGGCGATGGACATGGAAGTCACCGCGTGGATGTCGATGTACAACACGATGCATGCGCAGCAGGAGCAGCGCCCGTTCTCCATGGCCACGCTGCGGCGCATCGGCGGGTTCGCCCGGCCGCATCGCACGCAGCTGGGATGCTTCCTGCTGCTCAGCGTTGCCACGGCAGCGCTGGCGGTCGCGACACCGGTGCTGGCCGGCCGGGTGGTCGACGCGATCGTGCACGGGGCGGCACCCGGCGTCGTGGTCAGGCTGGCGGCGCTGATCGCCGTCATCGCGATATCCGAGGCCGGGCTCGGGCTGGCCACCCGGCGGCTGTCAGCGAGCATCGGCGAAAGCCTGATCCTCGATCTGCGCACCACGGTGTTCGATCACGTGCAGCGCATGCCGATCGCGTTTTTCACCCGCACCCGCACCGGCGCGCTGGTCAGCCGGTTGAACAACGACGTGATCGGCGCGCAGCGGGCGTTCAGCGACACGCTGTCAGGGGTGGTCAGCAACCTGGTGACGCTGGTGCTCACGCTCGTCGTGATGATCAGAATCTCGTGGCAGATCACCCTGCTCGCGCTGCTGTTGCTGCCGGTTTTCGTGGTGCCGGCGCGGCGGATGGGCACCCGGCTGGCCCGGCTGCAGCGCGAGTCGGCCAACCACAACGCGGTGCTGAGCACGCAGATGACCGAACGGTTCTCCGCCCCCGGCGCGACCCTGGTGAAGCTGTTCGGCCGGCCCGCGCGGGAGTCAGCGGAATTCGCCGCGCGGGCCCGGCGGGTGCGCGATATCGGGGTGCGCACCGCGATGGTGCAGTCAGTGTTCATCACCGCGCTGACGCTGGTGTCCGCGCTGGCGCTGGCCGTCGTCTACGGGCTTGGTGGGTTCTACGCCTTGCGGGGGCAGCTGGAGCCGGGCGCGGTCGTGGCGCTCGCGCTGCTGCTCACCCGGCTCTACGCCCCGCTGACCGCGCTGGCCAGCGCGCGGGTGGAGGTGATGAGCGCGCTGGTCAGCTTCGAGCGAGTGTTCGAGGTGCTCGACCTGCCCCCGCTCATCCAGGACAAACCCGACGCCGAGCGGGTGCCGGACGGGCCGGTGTCCGTGGAGCTCGACGGCGTGCGCTTCAGCTACCCCGCAGCGGACAAGGTGTCACTCGCGTCACTGGAGGAGGTCGCGCAGCTCGACGAGCGCGGCGGGGTGGAGGTCCTGCACGGAGTATCGTTCCGGGCCGAACCAGGCCAGATGGTGGCGCTGGTCGGATCATCGGGCGCCGGGAAGTCCACGATCGCGCAACTGGTGCCCCGGCTGTATGACGTCGATGCCGGCACGGTGCGACTGTCCGGTGTGGACGTCCGTGACCTGTCCGCTGAGTCGATCCGCGAGACGATCGGGATGGTGACCCAGGACGGGCACCTGTTCCACGAGTCGGTGCGGGCCAACCTGCTGCTGGCCCGACCGGAGGCTGCCGAGCACGAACTGTGGGAGGTGCTGCGCCGAGCCCGGCTCGCTGAGCTCGTCACGGCACTGCCCGACGGGCTGGACACGGTCGTCGGCGAGCGCGGCTACCGCCTGTCCGGTGGCGAGCGCCAGCGGCTAACGATCGCGCGGCTGCTGCTGGCCCGCCCCCGGGTAGTGATCCTCGACGAGGCCACCGCACACCTGGACTCGACGTCGGAAGCGGCGGTGCAGGCCGCGCTAGGCGAGGCGCTAGCCGGGCGGACCGCAGTGGTGATCGCCCACCGGCTCTCCACCGTCCGCGCAGCGGACCTCATCCTCGTGATCGAGGACGGGCGGGTCGTGGAACGCGGCACCCACACCGAGCTGGTCTCCGCTGGCGGCCGATACGAGGAACTGCACCGGACCCAGTTCGACCAACCAACGGCCGTAGCGGCAGCTCATTAACCACCATCACTGGCCACCCTGCTAGCGGCGTCAGGAGGGCTCGACGGCGGAGAGGTCGACGGGCTCGTCGGCGTTCAGGCTCACCGTGCGGACCCTCGCCGAGGCGACCTCATGGCCGCGCTCAATCTGGTGGTGGTCGATCTCAAAGGTGGCGCTGGCGAAGTATCCGCGTGACCCCTTGCCGGGATCAGGGTGCGGGTTGTGATAAAGCCGCTCGGCGAGGTCACGCAGCCGGAGCATCGCGGGCACGCCGAGGATCATGAACCGGGGCGTGCCGTTGAAGGCGATCTCCAGGTGGGCGAGGAGCTCGGCGTAGGCGTCGTTGAAGGCCACCGCGTGCTGGTACACCGCTGTGTTGTCGTACCGGGCGTAGCTGGCGACGGAGGCGTTCGGGTCGATCCGGTAAGCGTCCTCCCAGCGCACGTCGATCTCGGGGCCGGTGGGTAGGGCGTCGGGGGTGTCGTGCGGGCCGTAGCCGCGCCCGGTGAGGATCTCGTTGAACCGGAAGTAGTGGGCGACCTGGCGTGTTTCGCCGAACACCTGGTCGTCGCTGTCGAAGAGGGAGTCGCTCAGCCCCTCACCCTGCTCGGTGATCACCCGCAGCGCGAGCAGCGCGGAGGCCAGGTCGGTGACGGGGAACACCTCGCCGCCGGAGTTGTAGAAGTCCGCCGGGCCGACCTGGCGCTCCGGGCGGCCGCGGAAGACGGTGTCCTCACCGAGCTCGGTGACCAGCGCGAGCAGTCCCTGGCGGATGAAGTCGTAGAACTGCCCGATCGAGGTCCAGCCCTTCCCCGAGGGCAGCGGGTTATCGTCGAGGCGTTGCGGGTGCTCGATGAGCAGGAAGGTCCGCATCGCCTCCGGGGAGAAGTGCTGTAGCGGGATCGTGACGTCCAGGGCACTGTAGGGAAGCATCGCCGGATAGCCGCGAACGAAATCCGGATGGGCCACCCTGGGCCGGCCGCCGACCGCGTTGAGCACGTTGGCGACCAGGGTCATGTGCAGCATCTCCTCCAGCACGACGCTGCGGATCGCGTAGTAGGCGGCCTGATTGGTCCCGGCTCGGATCGTGTACATCGCCGTCAGGTACGGCGGGATCGTGAGGTGTTCGATCTCCAGCGCGCCCTGGAGGTATGTCCGCAGCTCGGGCAGGGTCCTGGGGAGCGTGACCGGCAGCTGCCGGTCACCCAGGACGACGCCGTCGGCCCCGTCGTGCGCCGCTGGCGAGTTGCCCGACGGTGGGCGGGCCGCGGTCACGGCGCGACCTCCACAGCACTCCCGAGATTCACCGGGCGGTGCAGCTCGACGAGGTCGCGATGGATCCGCTCAGCGCTGCGCAGGACGAGGGCCGCCATGGTCAGCGACGGGTTGGACGTACCAATAGACGGCATGCTGCCGCAGCCCACCGCGTACAGGTTGGGGTGGTCCCAGCAGCGCTGGAAGGAGTCGACGACCGAGCTCCTGGAGTCCGCACCCATGATGTGCGTGCCCGCGCCGTGCCCGGCTCCCTTGTAGTCGTAGTCCTGGTCGCGGTACCGAAAGTAGCCCAGCGGGGCGACGCCGTCGCGGGGGCTGTGGTCGGTGTGCTCCTCGGCCCGAAGCTGCGCGTAAATGGCCGACCCGATGCGCTTGGCCGCCGCCAGGCCGTCCTTGACGTGGTCACTGAGGTGGTAGGTCACCACCGGGCGCGGGTTGCCCATCGCGTCGCGGTACCGCTCGTCGATCGTCACCCGGTTGCTGCGGTCGGCGGGCTGCTCGACGGCGAACTGGAGCTGGAGTTGGCGGCCGATCTGATCCCCCAGGGCGTGCCGCAGCGCCGTCCCGAACAGGGCGGTCGAGACGATGTTGCCCTGGCGGTCACCGCCAACGCCCAGCGCGGTGCCCACGTTGCTCATCGGCGCTCCCGCGGCCCAGCCCCAGCCCCAGTTGCCGATCTCGATCCGGAACGGTGCCCGCCGTCGGCGCGCGTCCCCGAAACGGAACACCTCCCAACCGGAGGTGGAGCCGGGGCCGCGAAACGGGCCGATCTGGCCGTCGTCGGCGGGCGTGAGGGCCCAGCTCAGGATCGTCGGGTGGTCCATCAGGTTGCGACCCAGCTCGCCGCTGCCGCCGGCCAGTCCCGAGGCGAGCAGCAGCCGGGCGTTCTCGATCG
>JBOHFY010000129.1:0-3814 GCA_050699895.1 Pseudonocardiaceae bacterium | reverse complement strand
ATCCGTTCGGCGTACCGGGGACTCGGATGTACCGGACCGGGGACACGGCGCGGTGGAACCCCGAGGGGAACCTGGAATTCGCCGGCCGGGTCGACGACCAAGTGAAGATACGGGGCTTCCGGATCGAGCTGGGCGAGATCGAAACCGTCCTGACCCAGCACCCCGACGTCGGGCAAGCGGCGGCGGCGGTACGGGAAGACCGGCCCGGGGACCAACGCCTCGTCGCCTACGTGGTGGCCTCCGGCGCCGGAGTCAACCCGATAGCGGTGCGAGACTATGCGGCGACCTGGCTACCCGACCACATGCTACCCACCGCGATAATGGTCGTGAATACGTTGCCCTTGACACCGAACGGGAAACTAGACCGGACGGCGCTGCCAGCTCCTGACTACCCAGTAGCGGGATCAGGACGAGACCCACGCACCCCCAGAGAACACATCCTGTGCGAAGCATTCGCCCAAGTATTAGGCCTGGCGGCGGTCGGGATCGACGACGACTTCTTCACCCTGGGTGGGGACAGTATCGTGTCGATCCAGTTGGTCAGCCGGGCCCGCGCGGCTGGCGTGGTGATCACGGTGCGGGATGTGTTCCACCACCACACGGTCGCGGGCTTGGCCGGGGTCGCCGGTGGCCTGGATGAGGTGGTGACCGAGGTTGCCGGGGCGGGGATCGGGGTGGTGGTGCCCACGCCGATCATGTGTTGGTGGTGGGAGCGTGGCGGCCGGTGTGACCGGTTTTATCAGTCAATGCTGCTGAGGGTTCCGACTGGTTTAGGTGAAGGGCGTGTGGTCGCCGCGGTGCAGTCGGTGCTGGATCACCATGATGCGTTGCGGTCACGGTTGCGGTATCTCCCCGATGACGCCGGTGGTGGGCAGTGGGTCCTGGAGGTCACCCCGGTCGGGACGATGTCAGCTGGTGATCTGGTGCACCGGGTCGAGGTGGCTGGTCTGGACGCTGATGGGCTGCGCGAAGTGATCGACGAAGAGACCGCGGCCGCCGCTGGCCGGTTGGATCCCGAGTCGGGAGTGATGGTTCACCTGGTGTGGTTTGATGCCGGGCCGGATCAGCCGGGCCGGCTGCTGGTCATGGCTCATCACCTGGTGGTGGATGGGGTGTCCTGGCGGATCCTCCTGCCAGACCTGGTCACCGCCTGGGAGGCGACCGCGGCGGGACACCGGCCGCGGTGGGAGCCGGTGGGTACCTCGATGCGCCGATGGTCACAGCATCTGCGGGCGGCGGCCCAGGACCAGCGGCGGCTAGACGAGATGCCGCTATGGACACAGATACTGCGCGCACCGGATCCGTTGCTGACCGATCAGTGCGTGGATCCCGGTCGGGATGTGGCCGGTGTGGCGCGGCATCTGACGGTGACCCTGCCGCCTGAGGTCACTGACCCGTTGCTGACCCGGGTGCCACCGGCGTTTCACGGCGGGGTCAACGATATCTTGTTGACGGCGTTAGCGCTGACGGTCGCCCAGTGGCGCCGCCGCCGCGGGCGTGGTGATCGGAGTGCGGTCCTGGTTGATGTGGAAGGCCACGGCCGTGAGGAGATCATCGACG
The DNA here is from genome assembly GCA_050699895.1 of Pseudonocardiaceae bacterium. Classification (GTDB taxonomy): domain Bacteria; phylum Actinomycetota; class Actinomycetes; order Mycobacteriales; family Pseudonocardiaceae. Next base: position 2,254 of record JBOHFY010000129.1, on the reverse strand, counting down.
GGATGGACCTCTCCCGCACGGTAGGCTGGTTCACCAGCCTGTTCCCCGTCCGTCTCGACCCCGGAGACCTGACCTGGAATGAGGTCCGTGACGGTGGCCCGGCCGTGGGCCAGGCAATCAAACGCGTCAAGGAACAGCTGCGGGCGCTGCCTGATCACGGGATCGGGTTCGGTTTGCTGCGGTATCTGAATTCTCAGACCGGCCCGGCACTGGCCGCCCTGCCCAGTCCCCAGATCGGTTTCAACTACTTAGGCCGCTTCCCCACTCCAGCAACACCAGGCGACAATACGCAGTGGGCGTTGGCCCCGGAAGCGGATGCGGCGGGTGGAGGCAGCGATCCGGAAATGCCGGTAGCTCACGGTCTGGAGGTCAACGCGCTGGTGCGGGAGCACAGTGATGGGCCACGGCTGGATGCCACCTGGAGTTGGGCCCCACGGATATGGTCTGAACCCGATGTGCGGGAGCTAGCCCAGCAATGGTTCCACACCGTCCAGGCGCTGGTCGAGCACGGCACTCGACCCGGCGCTGGTGGTCACACTCCCACTGATTTCCCGTTGGCGGTCCTCAACCAACACGACATCGAACAACTCGAAGCCACCTGCTCGGACGTGGAGGATGTCCTACCACTCTCACCCATGCAGGAAGGGCTGTTCTTCCACGCCTTGTACGACCAGGGCACCGATGTGTATACGGTGCAGCTCATTTTCGACCTCGACGGCCCGCTGGACAGGCAGCTGTTACGGGCAGCGGGGGAAACCCTGATAAGTCGCCATCCCAACCTGCGGGCCGGCTTCCGGCAACTGGACTCGGGACAGTCAGTGCAGATCATCCCCCGACAGGTCACGCTGCCCTGGGAAGAGATCGACCTGAGCAGGCTGGCCGAAGCCGATGCTGAAGCCGAGGTGGCGCGGCTAGTGGCCGAAAATCGTGCCCGGCGGTTCACCCTGTCCCGCCCACCGTTGCTGCGCTTCACCCTGGTCCGCCTCGGCCCGGAACACTACCGCCTGATCCTGACAAACCACCATATCCTCCTTGATGGCTGGTCGATGCCGGTGCTGGCGCGAGAGTTGTCCGCCTTGTACGCCAACCGGGGTGATCCCGGCGCCTTGCCCCGGGTGACCCCGTACCGGGATTACCTCGCTTGGCTCGCCCAACAGGACCGCCCGGCGGCGGAACAGGCATGGCGGCAAGCCTTAGCCGGGCTAGCTCAGCCCACCCACCTCGCGCCGATCGACTCCAGCCGGACCCCCATGATCCCTGAACAGGTGATCGTTGAGGTGCCCCGCGAGCTCACCACCGCCCTGTACGATCAGGCCCGCCACCATGGTGTGACCCTGAACACCATCATGCAGGGCGCTTGGGGGATCGTGCTGAGCTGGATGACCGGACACCACGATGTGGTCTTCGGTACGGCGGTCTCCGGCCGGCCACCCCACATTCCCGGGGTCGAGACCATGATCGGGCTGTTCACCAACATGGTGCCGGTGCGAGTGCGGGTGAACCCGGCCGAGACGCTGATCACCATGATGACCCGGCTCCAAGACGAGCAGTCCTCGCTGACCGCCCACCAGCATCTCGGGTTAGCTCACGTCCAACATCTGACCGGAGTAAGTGAACTATTCGACGCCCCGATGGCGTTCGAAAACTACCCCTGGGATTACCTCACGCACGACGTTCTCCCCGGCCCAGATACCGGACTGCGAATCACTCTCATCGACATCCGCGATGCCACCCATTACCCCCTGACCCTCCTCGTCTGCCCCGCACCACAACTGCACCTACGGCTGGGCTACCGCAGCGACCTGTTCGACCGGGCCAGTGCGGAGGCGATCACCGGCCGATTGCTACGCCTGCTCCAAGCGGCAGTCGCTGATCTGGACCAGCCGATCAGCCGCATTGACATTCTGTCCGCCGAAGAACGTGTCAGGCTGCTGGTTGACTACAACGACACTGCCCATCCGATCCCGCCCCGCACCCTGCCAGCGTTGCTCGAGGCTCAGGTGCAGGCCACGCCGGATGCGGTGGCGGTGGTGTGCGGCGATGTCAGGTTGTCCTACGCCCAGCTCAACGCCAAAGCCAACCAGCTTGCGCACGTGTTGATCTCCCGAGGTGTGGGTCCCGAGCAGATCGTGGCCGTGATGATGCAACGCTCACCCGAGCTCGTGGTCGCGATCCTGGCGGTGCTCAAAGCCGGTGCCGCCTACCTACCGCTAGATGCGGGCTACCCGGCGGCGCGGATCGCTTTCATGCTCGC
>JBOHFY010000128.1:0-3246 GCA_050699895.1 Pseudonocardiaceae bacterium | reverse complement strand
CCCCGATGGCGTGGCGGGTGCTCATGCGGCGCTGCCCCAGCCGCTCCATGACGGTGGTCGGGGACCTCGCCCAGACCGGGAACCGGGCCGGCGCGGGCTCCTGGCAGGACGTGCTCGGCCCCTACGTGGCGCAACGGTGGCGGCTGGAAGAACTGACGATCAACTACCGGAACCCCGTCGAGGTCGCGGAGCTGGCCGAGAAGGTGCTCGCCGCGATCGACGTCGACATCACCCCACCGCAGTCGGTGCGCGCTACCGGCGTGCCGCCCCGCGTGGTCCGGATCTCCGCGTTAGCGGATGAGCTGCCCTCGGTGATCACCGAAGAGGCCGCCGCGGTGGGTGCGGGCCGGGTGGGCGTTCTTGGGCCGGCCACCTGGGTGGACGAGCTGAGCACCATCCTGCCCGCGGCCAGTGGCGCGGATCTCGACGCGCCGGTCACTGTGCTGACCGTCGCCCAAGCCAAGGGCCTCGAGTTCGACGCGGTGGTGCTCCTGGACCCAGCGGCGATCGTGGCCGAGTCACCACGCGGCCTCAGCGACCTCTACGTCGCCCTCACCCGCACCACCCATCGACTGTGCATCGCGCACCCCGGCGAACTGCCCGAGCTACTCGCCACACTCCAGCCCTGACCGCACGTTACACAGCCCGAGCCCGCGCGCTGGCCACGATGCGCCGGCTCCGTGGGATGCTTGATCACGGTCGGCACCGCAGGCCGGTGAGGAGAGGGGTTCGCATGACCGTTAACGCGTGCATCCCGTTCGGACTGGTGGTGGGCGCTCGGGAGCCGATCCCGGTTGACGAGGTGGATCTGACCGCCTTGGTCTATGACCCTGAGCGGTAGATCATGCTTGTTCGTGATGGTGAGACCGACATGGTCATGCCGTGGTGCAAGCACTCGACGGGCAAGACCAGGACCGACAGCAAGGGTGGCCCGGAGACTGACGAGGACTACACCGAGGACTGATGTGGGTGGATGGATCGGTGCTGGTGCTGACGCGGCGGATGGACCCGACTGCCGATGTGGTGGTGGATGAGCTGAACCGCCGGGCCGTCTCGGTGATCCGTTTCGATTTGGGTGAGGTGGTGGTGGCCGCTGAGCTGGTCGGCTCACGGTGGGTCGGCCAGCTGCGGATCGGGAACCGGTGCGCGCGGCTGGAGGACGCGGTGGGCGTCTACTACCGGCGGCCTTCTCAACCCAGCGCGCCGCCGGGCACAGATCCGCAAATCGGCGCGTGGATCGAGGCTGAGACGCGATGGGGGTTGCGGGGGTTGCTGGTCGCGCTGCCGCAGGGGCTGTGGGTCAATTGGCCGTCCGCCGTGCATGCCGCCGAGCACAAGCCTTGGCAGCTCGTTGAGGCTGCCGCCGCTGGGTGCGGGTGCCCCGCACAGCCATCACCAACGATCCCGACTCAGCGGCCAGCTTCGCCAGCGACGCGTCCCCGGTGCTGTACAAGGCGTTCTGGGCCGATCCGGTGGGCATCGGTGGGAAGACCCACTTGGTTTACGCCACACTGGTTGACGCGCAGCAGTGCCGCAGCGAGTCCATCCGCGCGGCGCCGGTGATGCTGCAAACCCAGATCGATAAGGCGTTCGACGCACGGGTGACCTGCGTGGACGGGCACGTTTTCGCCGTCGCCCCGCGCGGCGTGGGCGGGGTGGCCCCACTGGACTGGCGGGTCGATCACGACGCGAACCAGTGGCAGGCCGTCACCGTACCCGAGCAGGTGCGGATCGGGCTGCTGGCCTTGCTGGACCGCCTAGGCTTGCGCTTCGCCGCCTGCGACTTCTCCGTCGATCACTCAGGGGTGAGGACTTGCGCGCCACGCTGGTCGGACAGCTGACCCGAGGGGGGTTCCTCGGCGATCCGGCGTGGCGTGACGCCTTCGCCACGGTGCCCCGCGAGGTCTTCGTACCCTATTTTTTCCCTCCCGTGGCGGGGTCGGCCTGGCTGGCGTCTGGCCGAGGCCGACGAGGAATGGCGCTGCGGCGTCTACGCCGATGAAGCGCTGGTCACTCAGCTCAACGGCGACGATGACGCCGCGCTGGCCGCGCGCCGGGGGCAGACCGTGGAAGGGCGACCCACCTCATCCAGCTCCGCGCCGGGCCTGATGGCCGCCATGCTGCACAGCCTGGACGTGGCGGAGGGCATGACCGTGCTGGAGGTCGGCACCGGCAGCGGCTACAACGCCGCCCTGCTCGCGGCGCGCCTCGGCGATGACGCCGTGACCAGCATTGAGCTGGACCCCGCTCTCACCCAGCGGGCCCGCATCGCTCTGGCCACCGCCGGGTACCACCCCACGGTCGTCACCGGTGACGGCGCGGCCGGGTACCCGCCGAACGCCCGGTATGACCGAGTGATCGCCACCGTCGCCTTCCCCCGAGTGCCGGCCGCGCACCTGGAGCAGACCCACCCCGGGGCGCTGATCCTCATCCCGCTGAGCTTCGCCGGCCGCGGCGGGCTGATGGCCCTGCTGCGCCGCGATGAGACCGGCGGGGCGAGCGGAGCTTTTCTCGCCCAGTACGGCGGGTTCATGTCCGTGCGCAGCGTCTCCGAGCCCGACACCCCGAAGATCCGGCCGCGGCTGCTGGATACCGCATATCCGACCGAGGTTCCGCCCGCCGCACTTACCGACGCCCACCCGGCCGCGTTCTACCTCTCACTATGCTGCCCCTGCCCGTACACGACACTGGGCTTCACCCCCGATGACAACAGCACCGGTCCGCAAACCTGGGGCCAGGGAGCCGACGGGTCCACCTTCGCCCTCACCACCAGTGACGGCACCACCCACGTCGCCGCCGAGGGCCCACTGTGGAACACCCTCGACACCGCCTACACCCAGTGGCGCGCACTGGGCCAACCCGACCGCGACCGCTTCGGCGTCACCGCCACCGGCCAAGCGCGGCAGTGGGTCTGGCTCGACCACCCCGACCATGTGATCACCGAACTGGCTTGATGGCTCAGCCTGGCGCTCGGGCGACGGCGCGGCCGTTGCTGTGCAGGAACTTCGCCCGGCCATGGGAGTCCGAGCCGAACAGGCCGATGACCTGATGCACTCCTCCCCGCAACTCCACCGTAATCAACACGTCATCATGGAGCCGGACCAGCTCGAGCACGGTCGGCTCCGGCAGCACCCGCTTGGCCGCCTCGGTTCGCGCCACGGTGCGCAGCCACGCTCTGCCCTCGGCGTCCACGCTCAGTTCCAGCTCGGCTGTAGTGGTTCGGTAGGTCCCGCTGACCCGGTCGGC
>JBOHFY010000127.1:0-4274 GCA_050699895.1 Pseudonocardiaceae bacterium | reverse complement strand
GACGAAGACCCGGCCGGCGATGACCCTGTGCGCCGGCTGCTGATGAGCGGCGCGGCCTGCTCAGCGATCGCGCTGGCGCTGCTCACGCCCACGCCCACCAAGTTCGTCAACCATTTCGGGGCGGTGGCCGCCGCGCCCACGGTGTTCCTCGCCGCCGCTCTGCTGCGCTCCCCGCTGCCCCGGCGCGTCTGCGCCATCACGGCCACTGTGACCACGGCGCTGCTGGTCGGCGCGATGTCCTGGAGCTTCGCCGGGCCGAACCTGTGGCGGCCTTACTCCGACCGGGGCCAGCCCTTCGGCGACCACCTCACCGCCGCCCAGGACCACACTGACCTCGGGAGTATGCGGCCGAGTCTGGGACCCGTGCAGCTGGCCAACCCGGCGATCTGGGTGGCGGTCGCGCTCGCCGCGGCCGGTGGGGTGTGGTGGTGGCGTCGCCGCGGTCGCGACCGCGGGGTGAGCCCCGACCGAGCGGTGCTACTGGCCGGATCGACCGCGCTCGTGGTGATGACCATCGTCGTCTTCGGGTGGGCGCCGTTGCGTCAATACCCGGGGTGGTCAGTTGCCCTGTCCGCGGTTCGAGCGGCGCGCGGGCAGCCGTGCGCGCTGGCCGACTACGCCCAGGTCCTCGTCGATACCGCGGCGCAACCGGTGCCCAACGGGCCGGCCAGCACCGAAGGAGCGTTCACCGTCGCGGCGGGCCGGCCCGCCTCGGTGTCTCCCCCGGTTCCAGGCACGCTGGTCTGGCACGACGCCGTCGACGACGGCGCGGCCGACCCAGACACCGGCCCCCTGACCATCCCGGGGGGTCTGCTCGTGACGCCCTGGTTCGCGCTGCCCGCCGATGGCGGCACCACCCTGCTGGTCCCGCTGACCGGCACCTGGGCGGGCCGGCAGCTGGCCCTGGAGTACGCCGGGCCCACCACCGAGGGGCACAGCCCCACCGTGGCGGGCGCCGCGCCGCTGCGGGTGGACCCGACCCTGCAGCGGACCCAATGGCACCAGGCGGCCATCGCCCTGGACCGGTTGGGCCCCCGGCGGCCCTCGAGGGTGCGGCTGGTGGTTCGCGACTACTACCTGACCGCCGCTGACAGCTGGCTCGCGGTGGGCCAACCCCGGCTGGCCAGGTGGCGCCCGCTGGCGGCGTTGACCGCCGCAGCGCCGGTGTACGTCGACCAGCTCACCGCGACCCTGCTGCCCTGCGTCGACCAGGTCAGCGTCGGGCACGGCATCGCGCGGGCACCGAAGGTGCTGGTGCTGAGCGACGAGGGGTTCGGCCGAGGGTTCCTCGATCTCGGGTTCGAGCTGCTGCGGGGCGGCACGCTGGTGCCGGTGAGCCGCTCCGCCACCATCGTGCGGATGCCGGCCCGGCTGGTGCCCAGCGGCCCGCCCACCCTGCCCTGGGGCCGCGTGGAGCGGGTGGTTTATGACCACCCCGTCGGGTTGGTCGACCTGCGCGTCGAGGCGCTCCGGCGGGCCGGCTGGACACGGCTTCCCACCCTCGCCGACAAGAGGTACCACGGGGACGAGACGGGCTGAACCGAACAACCACACGAGGTGTCAGAGGGGCAGTCCAAAGGTGTTGTAGATGGCCTTGTCGACGCGGTCGAGGTCGGCGGGGTCCAGTGCACCGAGGAACTGCATGAGGGCTCCCCTGTAGACGCGGGCGATGTCGCGGGCGATGGTGAGCCACCCTGACGTGTCGCCGATCGTGACGGGGATGGCGGTCAGCCCGCCGGGGTCCTCGGGGACCACCGGGACGCCGTAGAGCATCTGTACGGCGGGGTCGTCGATGAGGTACTGGGCAGAGATGATAACCATTGGGCCGACGGGGATGGCGCGTAGTTGGTAGTGCCAGCACTCACCCCGCCGCACGGCGGTCCCGCCCGGAGGTCAGCTCGGCGACGGTGTGCTGGTACTCCAGTTCGGCCACGGCGAGGGCCTCGCCGTCATAGGGCTTGGGTGGGTAGTGCTGATGGATGTTCTGGTGGATGAACTTCGAGACCCAGGCGGAGACCGACAGCCCGTCCCGGCGGGCGGCCTGCTCGGCTAAGAACGCCGCGGTGGACTCCAGTGTCAAGGACATCTTCGTGGTGGCCATCCTTAAAGTGTATCTTTTGATCGCCCCAATGAGTAGCCTGGTCCCTCCATGACCATGATCACCGGCGTGTTGTGGGGCGGGCGCGGCGGCATGCCAGACAGACCGTTTCGGTACCCTTGGCGGTGTTCCACCAGCCGCGTACCGGGAGTTGCCAGTTGCCAAAGCCGATCATCGGCGAGCGCATTCGTGAGCTGCGCAAACCCATCTACACTCAACACGACCTCGCGGCGGCGGCCGACGTGAGCGTAGACGTCATCCGAAAGCTGGAGCAGGGCCGCCGGCACACCGCCTCGATCAGCACGCTCCAGCGCATCGCCCGTGCCCTGGGTGTGGATGTCGCCGAGCTGCTCGGCCGCTCCCGGACCGCCCAGGCCACCAATGATGACCAGTCGCCGGTGAGCGCCATCCGGGATGCGCTGACCAGCGTCGATGACCTGCTGGGTGAGCTGGACGACGCCGATGCCCCCGACCTGGCCGACCTGGACCGTGACGTCAGGTACGCGTGGGGCGCCTATTTCGCCGGGAGGTACGGGCCGCTGACAGCACTGCTGCCCCGCCTGCTAACCGACGCCCAAGCCGTCATCCATGCGGCCACAGCGGTCGAGTCAGGACGCGCGGCTGACCTTGCGGCGCAAGTCCACCAGATCACCGCTCATCTCACCGCAGGCACCCTGCTCGACGCGGCCGATCTCGGTCATGTCGCTGCCCGTGAGGCGCTGCGCCTAGCCGCCTGCGCGCCGGACCCGTTACGGACCGCGTCCGTGCATAACACCTTCGGCCATGTACTGATGCGTCAAGGCCGGTTCATTGACGCCGAGCGGGTCGCGGTAGCTGGCGCTGAGGCGGTGCAGCCCACCGGGCGGGCCAGTACGGCACAACTGTCGGTTTACGGTGGGCTGTTGTTACGGGGTGCCAACGCTGCCGCTCGGCAGCGTCGAACTGGCGCGGCCTCTGATTTACTGGCCGACGCTACGGCGGTGGCTCAGCGCACCGGTGTGGACCGAACCGACTTTGAAGTGATCTTCGGACCGAGCAATGTGATCATGCAGACCGCTGATTGTCGCGTGGTCACTGAGAATTACGTAGAGGCAGCGGAGGTGGCTCGACGGATGCCGCGTGACTCGACGCTGCCGCTGATCTCTCGGGGCCGGCACCTGGCTGACGTCGCGCATGCTGAGCTGCGACTGGGTCACGCTCGGGCTGCGGAGTCCGCGCTGCTCATGATGGAGCGGACGGCCCCGGAGTGGACCTCCCATCACCAGTTGCCCCGGGTGCTCGTCGGTGAGCTGATGACCCGAGGGCGCCCGTCAACCCTGCTGCGCGAGCTGGCGCACCGGCTGAACGCGACGCACCGGCCGTGATGCAGCCGTCCTCGCCCTTCGTACCGTTTACCCGTTCGTTGCGCCCGGTCGAGCATCCGGATCTATCGCCGGTGCTCACCCACTTCTGCGGCCGTGGACGATCACATGCACACAGCCAGGGCGTACCCGACGAGATCGTCCGTATGAGTCCGCAAGAGCGGCTGGAATCGATTTTGTGGGACGAGCACCTGCGGGCCTTCGTGACGTTCTCCGGCGGAGACCCCGCAGTTTGCTTTACCGAGTCGACATGGCACGCAGGTGTCAAATTCTTGATCGATAAACGTGGCTACCCACCATGGGGCCTGGTGCTGGGGCGAGATAGCGTCTACGCCGCCGGTGGCGCCCCTGTCTGGTACGCGAGCGACCCAAGGAATACGGGGCGTTGTCTAAGCTCGACCCTCGATTTCGTTCTTGGACTGCTCGACTGGAGTTTGTCTCGGATTGGCTCGAAGAGCGTGAGTGGCGCATCCCCAGAACGCCCAGCGAGCCTAGCGACCCTTGGACGCTAGAGGAAGAACTCCGGGAGCGCTCTCGCAGGTGCGGCGGCTCGACCAAGCCGCCGCCGAGCACCGGGAAGCCGTCGCGTTTGTCACCGGCGAGCCGGTCGAGCACATCACTGTCACCGTCACCCCAGTCGTGGACCCGGCGGTGCGGGACGAGATCGCCACGCCAACGCCGACACCGGCTCGGAGGACTGGCTGAGCCAAAGAGGCCGACGAGCGCGGTGGGCCAACCGCAGCTGGCCTCGTGTCGTCTCGTCCGTCACTTCCGTCCCACTGGGGGGTGAGTGGATCCGGTGCGGACGTGCCACC
>JBOHFY010000126.1:0-8333 GCA_050699895.1 Pseudonocardiaceae bacterium | reverse complement strand
CCGTTCAGGATTGCACTGCTGCAGCTCACTTTCGACGATCAAGCTCCTGCGGGACTCTGCGGTGTTCCGCGGAACCTGCGCCGCCACCACCGCACGCGCGCACCCGAAAAGCCTGGCACAGCGGAGCTGTCCGTGACCGGAGCGTGTTCGCGCGCTCAACTCTGCGGCATGGTCTTCACGACTCCGATCAGGTGCCCCTCGGGGTCGTGGAAGAGACCGATCTCGACCTGCTCCATGACCTTCTCCAGTCCCATCACCCACGACCCGCCGAGGCTCTCCGCCTTGGCGAGCGCGGCCTCAACATCAGGCACCCCGACGTAGAAAGTCACGTGACCGGGATAGCCCTCCGGCGCCGTGCTGGCCCGCGCCCGACACCATCGAGATCCTCGACTCAAGACGCGGCGGTGTGCCCAGCGTGACACGTCAATACCCAGTGTGCTCTCTTGACATGGCGATCACCAGATCGAGTGATAAGTATGATGTACTTAGCGGGCGTTGCTCATCCTCCTTCCTCTAGGGACTGGTTTGGCCGGCGGACGGGAGGGAGGACGTAGAAATGCCGACGCCGCAGGTGAGCCGACACCCAGCTCAACCAGATTCATGAATGGACAGTCGACGAGGTGCTCGACTGATCACAGTCGGACGCGGCCGCTCCGTGACCAAAATCCACCTCGAAACCGTAATGGGGAAACAGTGAATACGGTCGTGAACAGCGACATTGTCCGCGAGTCAATCAAGGAACACATCTACTATTCCGTGAGCGACACGGTGATGCTCCGCGGTGAGGGTATATATCTCTACGACTCTGAGGGCGGGTCCTACATCGACTGCGCCTCGGCCACCTTCAACCTCAGCCTCGGCTACAGTCACCCCACGGTCGTCCAGGCCATCACCGAGCAGGCGGCACAGCTCATCCACATCACTTCCAGCTTTCAGTCCAAGCCCATCAACGAATTGGTCGCAAAGCTGGTGGAGCTGTCGCCGAAGAACCTCACGAAGGTACACCTGAAAGTCTCCAGTGGATCGGCGGCCAACGAGGGCGCGATCAAGATGGCGCAGCTGGCCACCGGCAAGCGAGATGTTATCTCGATGTTCCGCAGCCACCTCGGCCAGACCATGATGATGGCCTCGCTGTCGGGCAACAGTTTTCGTAAGGAGCCGTTCCCGTTGCTCTACTCCGGTGGCCTGCAGGTACCCGACCCTTATTGCCACCGCTGCTTCTACAAGCAGAAGAAGGAGACCTGCGGCATGCTGTGCGTGCAGCGGATCGGCGACTTCGTGGAGTACGCCAGCAGCGGGCAGGTGGCCGCGGTGGTGGTCGAGCCCATCTCCGGTAATGGCGGCAACATCGTGCCGCCGAACGGCTACTTCCAGGCGCTGCGCCAGTTCTGCGACAACAACGACATCGTGCTGATCTTCGACGAGATCCAGACTGGCATCGGCCGCACCGGCCGCATGTTCGCCGCCGACCATTTCGGTGTCGAGCCGGACGCGATCACGGTGGCGAAGGGTCTCGGCGGTTCCGGTGCCCAGGTCGCGGGCATCCTCACCAACGACAGGCTGGCCGGTCTTCCCGGCCATCACCACTCCTTCACCTATGGCGCCAACCTACTTGCCGCCGCGGCGGCCAACGCGACGCTGGACATCATCAGCAAATCTGGCTTCCTCGCCAACGTTCGTGCCACGGGCAACCACATCCTGGGGCGCCTGGGGGACATGCGGGGTCACTACCGCCAGATCGGCGACGTGCGCGGCGTCGGCCTGATGATCGGCTTCGAAATGGAGACGGATGACGGCGAGCCTGACGTGGCGCTAACAAACCACTTGGCCAAGAAGGCCATGGACCACGGCCTGATCATTCGCACCTCCCAGTACGGCTACGGGAACGTGGTGAAGATCCGGCCACCGTTGACTCTGACCCTGGCGGAGGCAGATCTGATCTGTGACCGGCTCGAAGGGTTGTTGCAGGAGGAGCTCGCATGAAGCGCCTCATGCTGGGGCTGGCCCATGCGATCCGAGCCGAGCTGGACGCTGGTCGGATGGTGAACAAAAATCGGCGGGTGCTCAACGACTCTCCCGGCGGCGATGCCCAGTTCGACATCGACGCCGCCGCCGAGCGAGTCGTCTGGGACTACCTACGCGCGAACACCAACGAGTCCCTAGCGGTCTACACCGAGGACCACGGCCTGCGCTCGACAGGGCAGAATCCGCGGCACGTACTCGTCGTAGACCCGATCGACGGCTCGAGGCCCGCGTCCGCCGGCCTCGAGCTGGCAACGGTGTCGATCGCCGCAGCGCCCATGTCGGACGATGCGACTCTGGCCGACGTCGACCACGCGCTGTTACTGGAACTGAAGAGCGGTACCTGGATGTACACCGGTGCCGACGAACCAACGCTCATAGGCGAGGGCTACCCGCGTGGACTGCCGAACCTGAGCGGCAACTCCGACCTCGCGAAGATGTTCTGGTCCATCGAGTTCAACGGCCACCCCATGCGTCTGATGACCGCGGCGTACGCGCACCTGGTGGATATGTCGGCCAACACGGGAGGCGTGTTCGTCTTCAACAGCGCGTCGTTCTCGATCTCGCGGGTAATCAGCGGGCAACTCGATGCCTATGTCGATATCGGCAACCGGGTGCTGCATGACCACCCTGAGACGGAGGCGGCGTTCCTGGTTGCGGGCCGGGGCAACATCCTGCACCTGTTCCCGTACGACATCGCGGCGAGCGTACTGCTTGCCGAGCGGGCGGGCGTAGTAATTACCGACGGTTACGGGAAGTCGCTGCACGGCACCAGGTTGTTCGATCTTAGCCCGAACAACCAGCAGTCCTGTATTGCGGCAGCAAATCCGTTGCTGCACAGCAGAATTCTCGAAGCGGTGGCCTGGGACCTGGGCTCTCCAGGTGCTGATCCGACCATGGGAGGGGTTGCCTGATGCGTGCACTGGTGCTCAATGACTCTCTGCGGCTGGAGCTGGTAGAGCGGGCACGTCCCGCCGTCGCTGGACCCCGTGACGTGCTGGTGCGGGTGTACCAGACCGGCGTGTGCGGCACCGACCGCAGCGTGCTCATCGGCAAGTTCTCGGCCGCACCCGGTGTGATCATGGGTCACGAGTCGGTCGGTGAGGTTGCCGAGATCGGGGCGGACGTCACCGATCTGGCCGTCGGCGACCGAGTCATCGTCAACCCCACACTCTACTGTGGACGGTGTGCGTCCTGTCTCGACGGAAGGATGAACTTCTGCCTCAAGAAGACCGGCACCGAGGTAGGCATCGACCGGGACGGCTCGTACGCGGACTACATCGTCCTGGAGGACCGGTTCCTGCACCGGATCCCGGACGGAGTCAGCTACGACCGCGCGGTGCTCACGGAACCGCTGGCCTGCGTGCTGAACAACCTCGACGCCGCGCAGCTCACGCCGGGTGAGCGGGTCATCTTGATCGGCGGCGGCCCGATCGGCCTCCTCTGCGCTATGGCCGCGCGGTACCTGGGTAGCCCCGTCATCGTGGTCGAGCGCGACGACTACCGTCGCAAGCAGGCGCTCACGCTGCTCACCGACATCTTCCCCGACGGGATCACCGTCGTGTCCACGGACGACACGGCCTCCTTGCCACAGGGACGCGCTGTGATCGACACCGTTGGCAACCAGCTCGCGTTCGCGATCGACCTCACGGCGCCCGCGGGCACCGTTGTGATCATGGGATATGACAGCCGCGCCGAAACAAGCGTGCAGCCACTGAAGATCCTCCAGCGTGGCCTGCGGATCGTCGGCGCGGGCGACTTCAACGGCCCACACTTCCCACGCGCCGTCGCGCTGACCGCGCGACTCCCGCTCGAAAAGCTCGTCACTCACCACTTTCCACTGGAAGAGCACGAGGCCGCGTTCGCGACACTGGCCGTCGGCTCCAACCAGGGTTACAGTGCGCTCAAAGTCGTCATTCGCAGCACCACGGAAGACAGCGAGTGATGAGCCGATTCGCGGATCTGGAACCACTGCCGACTGGACGGGTCGCGGTACTTGCCGAGTACCCGTACTATCGGGCGGATCCAGCCGCTTGGGCGAGCAACTTGTGCGCGCTAAAGGCACTCGGCGCCACGGTGATCACCGCGTACGTGCCCTGGCGATGGCACGAGTTGGATCCGGAGATCGACGGCGCGTCGGGGTATGACTTCACCGGTCGCACTCATCCCCAGCGGGACGTCGTGGGGTTCTTCGGAATCGTGGCGGAGACCGGGCTCAAGGCCGTCCTCAAACCCGGACCGTTCATCCACGCCGAGATCCGGCTCGGTGGCCTGCCGGAGCGGCTCACGAAGCTGCCGGCACGGCGGTCGGCACGCGGCGCCACGATCACTGACGAGGGCGAGCCCACGCCGTCGGCACACAGCAGCGAGTTCGCGGCCGCGACAGCCGAGTGGCTCCGCGTCGTGCGGAAGGAGGTCGTGGACGTCGTCGCGTATCCGTGCGGTCCAGTGATCGCCCTGCAGCTCGGCAACGAGGGCACGTTTAGCGACCTGCACAAGCCGGTCGACATGGACGACTTCTCCGCCGCCGCGCTGGCCGCCCACTCTCGGTGGCTGGGGCGGCACGCCGGCGTTCCGGCTGACGCCGCCGCCCGTGAGAAGTGGGTGCGATGGACCGGAGTCGGCACCCGTGCCGTGCTGACCTCGTTCAAGGAGATGGTGGGCGATGCTCTGCCCGTCGTGGTGAACCTGCCGCTGCCCGGGCTGCCGGGCTCGCAGCGGTTGCCCGAGGCCTGGCTCGTGCGTGCGGCCGAGGCCGTGCCCTCACGTGCGCTCGCGGCCAACACCAGTTGGACGGGTAACGCCACGTTCTCCGACGAGGCGCTCACCGCGCTCCTGCTCGGTATGCGTTTCGCGCGCACGGACGTGGTGGAGGACAACTGGGGGTTCACCTGGACCGATGACTCCTACGCGGTACCCGCTGTGCCCCTATACCACTCGTTGCTTGGTCTGGCCCTCGGATCCAGCACAGTGAGCGTCTACACGGCCTGCACCACCCACCATTGGGTTCCGCACCTGGGCCCCAGCGTGGAAGGTGTGCTGAAAGAGGGCGGGAAGCCCGAGGACTTTGCCCCTCCGTACTGTCCTGGTGCCCCGCTTGACGAGTCCGGAGCTATGCATCCCAACGCCACGGCGCTGCGCCTGCTCACCACGTTTACCGGCTGGTTCGGTGATGTGCTGCGATCCGCCACTGCCGACGTGGGGGCGCACCTGGTGGTGGATCCCGTGTCGGTCGCGGCGACCGCGTGGCCCGACCCGTCCACCGAAGCAGCCCCGCTGAGCGTTGCTGCCGCAGCGGCGACTCGCTGGCTGCTCCACCATGGCGTCGAGGTCGACGTCGCGCGACCCGGCGATCACGTCCTCGATCACGCCCGCACTGACAACCGACAGCGGACGTGGCTCGTGGTCGGCGGCCGAGCCATGGGCCAACGTACCCAGCAACAGCTGGCCGCCTTGATCACTGTGGGTCATCGACTCGTCCTGGTCGGTCCGGTGCCGGAATACGATGAGACCGGCGCTGGCTGCGATATGCTGGCGCAGGCGCTGTGGGCGAGCGACACGGCGTGCCACGTTTCCGTGGGCGGGCTCGGTCTGCCGGCCGCCGCCGAGCGGGTACATGAGGTGTTGGCCGAGGGGCAGCCCCACAACATCGGCACATTGTTGGTGCTGCGACGAACAGATCCCGGCACCAACACCGCAATAGTGTACTTCTTCAGCCGTAAAGACCGCGAACAAACCGTAACCGACCGGATCGACGGGACCGACGTGACTGTGTCACTAGCACCGAGAGGTGTGGCGGTCCTGGTGGTCGTGGATGGGGAACTCCAGGGATTCCTGGTTAACCGTGGGACCTCCGGAGATGACTTCTCCCCCCGGCTCGAGGTGGGACGGGTGGGCGTCCCGGCAAGTGGACTAGTCGGCCGCCGGAGCCCGTCCGGATGGGAGCCGCCGCCACTCGAAGGGCAAGCCGGACCGATCATGCTTGTATGAGTGCCGTACGAAGCGTGTCGAGAGAGGTGAATAGGTGGCTTCGCATACCCGCCATCTCGGCGGCCCTGACATTCTCCATCCGGTCATCGATGAATAAGACGTCCGACGCCGGAGCTCCGAAAGCAGTCGTGCACCAGGCGTAGGCACCAGTCTCCGGCTTGGCGCACCCGATGCGGCAGGAGAAGGCACGCACGCTGAACACATCCAGCCAGGGATGCCGCTGCTCGTAGTCGGTAACCAGTTCCGCCGGGATGTTGGACAGCAGGCCGAGACGCACTCCCTCCTCTGCAAGGTCACGGACGAACGTCACCATCTCGTCGTCGACCTCACTCCAGCTCCGCACGTCGGCCGCCACGAGATCGGCGATCCGCTGATCCGTGAAGCTCGCACCGAGATCCTCAGCCACCGCGTGCCAGTACTCCGGCCCAGTCTGGTGGCCACGGTCGTACGGAGGGCGCAGCGACCAGTAGGAATTCCAGAAATCAGCTCCTGATACACCAGCCGCTCGTTCTATCTCGGCACGGCCCTGCTCCGACTGTTGCTTGGCGATGACACCAAACAGATCGAACAGTAGAATCGACATGCTAGCTATACCTTTCATTGTGCACAAATTGATCCTCGGCCGCGGGCCGAGTGGTCCTCGCGAGCCACACGCTGATCAGTACGCAGATCGCCGCTAGCCCGAATAGCAGGAGTGGCACCGTACGAATACCGGACAGTTCGATGGCGCTGCCGAGCAACGGCGGGAAGACCACCCCGCCAATCATGGAAGCGGCGATCACGTAGGCACCAGCCGCCCTGATCGTCGGGACAGCGCGGTGTAGCCACGGCAGCGCGGTGGGGAAAATTGGAGCGATAAACAGCCCGACGCCGACGTAGGCGTACAGAGTGAGCACCGGAATCGTGGCCAGCGCGAGGCACACCGCCATGCCGACACAGCTCACGATGATGATACTTTGCGCCGAGAAGCGCAGGCTCAGCGGCATGACGAGAAAGCGCCCGACTGTAAGCGATAGCCAGTACACCGAGGTAGCGGTCGCGGCGGCCGCCACGCTGTAGCCGATCGTTTCGAGGTGGACAGGCTCCCATCCGCCGACACCGGTCTCAATAGCCACGTGAAAAACGTAGATCACCACAAATGAGGCGACGAGCACTAGCGCCCGGCGACCGCCCGCGGTGGCGTGTTCGTGGGCAGAGCGCTCCGGCTGGTCCTGGCGTACCCCGCCGAGGCTGAGCATAAGCAGCACAGAGATCAACCCTAGACCACCGAAGATCCATGGGTAATTCCGCGGGCCAAGCCAGCCGATGAGCGCCGGCCCTACCACCGCACCGACACCAAAATGCGCGTTAAGCAGGTTCAGCATCGCAGCGCTCCGCCGACCGAACCCGACCGAGAAGAGCTGGTTCAGCCCGTAGTCGATTCCGCCGAAGCCGAGCCCGACGACTACGGCCGCCACCAGTGCCAGTGTCCAATTGGAAGCGATCGCGAACAGCATACTGCCGGCGACCATCAGCCCGTAGGAACCCCTGAGCAACGACCTGTTGCCGACGCGCCCGTGCAACCGATGAAACACCAGCACACCGGCCAGCGCGCCAGCAAAATGTGCGCTCAACGCGAGCCCGGCTACCGAGGTGGAAATTCCAAACTTCTCCAGAAATGTTGGGATTGCCGGACCGTACAGCGCTTGGAGTACTCCTATGACGACGAAACCGACGCATGATGCGACGATAGCCGCCGTGGAGAACAGCGGTGATTTCATAGGATTGCCAGAAGTCGCCTTGGCGGACGAACTCATCACCAACCTGCCTCATATGTCGTGTTAGCTCACAATTGTAACGACGTCGCCCGGTCCCTTATGGGCGATACTGATGAAACCTCCCGGCAGATCCGGAGACTCCAACTTATGAGGAACTAGCCCGACTGCAGAGCCTGGCCAGGTGCACCTTGGAGGATCTGTGCCGGCTCCGCGCCGGTCGCGTGCTGCTACCTACGATCAATGGTATCAGCGTAGCCACAGTCGCGCCTGAGCCTCGCCCGCCCTCCACGCGACTTCACAATATCGATGAGTAACCAGCACGACAAGCAGATACACTGGATCCTAAATAATCATGAACCGTCATCCATAGGAAGAGCAATGGGGCCAGCTTGGCAGCTGTTCAGCACCTTGGGGCTGAGTGACGGTGTAGTCGGCCCTCTAGTTGGGTCCATGGTATCGGCCCCAAAGTAGCTCTGCGTAATCGACCTCGCTGGCCCCCGGCGCCCCATTGCCGTCCCACCGTGGGACGAAGATCGTCGAAGGTGAGCTGTAGCCGTTCAGGAC
>JBOHFY010000125.1:0-4019 GCA_050699895.1 Pseudonocardiaceae bacterium | reverse complement strand
CCCCGTGAGGTCATCGTGCTGGCGGTGCGCTGGTACCCGCGCTACGGCCGGTCCTACCGCGACGTGGAAGAACTGCTCGCTGAGCGCGGCATCACCGTCGACCTGTGACCGTGTTCCGGTGGGTGCAGCGGTTCACGCCACTGCTCATCGACGCGGCCCGGCCCTGCCGGCACTGCCCGGGGGATCGGTGGCTCGCCGATGAAACCTACGTCAAGGTCGCTGGGCGGTGGGTCTACCTCTATCGCGCGATTGACCAGTTCGGGCAGGTCATCGACGTGCTGGTGTCGCGGGAGCGGGATCTGGCGGCCACCCGCCGGTTCTTCACCCGAGCGCTGGAGCACGGCACACATCCCACTGAGGTGACCACCGACCGGGCACAGGCTTACCCCCGGGTCCTGGATGAGCCGCTGCCCGCCGCCCGCCACGCCAGGGAGAAGTACGCGAATAATCCGATCGAAACCGATCATGGCCGATTGAAGTCCCGGCTGCGGCCGATGCGCGGTCCCACACGGCTCCAGTCAGCACGAGTGATCAGTGCCGGGCACGCCTTCGCCCAGAACATCCGCCGCGGACACGACGAACTCGGGACCGAGGAACCCACGACACCACGGGTGATGACTGCCGTCACCGAGCTGACCCAGGCCATCTGACCAGACCACCGGAACAGATCCAGCCTGCCACCGCTTCGCACAACGCAACAGCGCCACAACAAGTGGACCGGCGATGCGGCGGACCTCTACGGCGAGGCGATCACCACGCATGGGAAGGCGCTTACCGAGATCAAGGCGATCACCGATATCCTGCAGACCGCGCTGAACGAGATCGCCAGCGCTCTGAGCGCGTTTTGGCATGGCATCCTAGCTGCCTTCGCGGTCTACGTCGCCGCGATGATCGGTATCTATGTCCAGGCCGGCTCCGCTGTTGGCCTCCTCCCGGCACTGATCGAGGGGATCGGGGCCACCGCCATCTTTTATGGCGTGGTCTGTAAGCTGCAGGACGACTTCGCCAACACGCTCTATTTGAAGAAGACACAGATCGAGCAGCAGTACACCATGGACGGGCCGTTCACCAACGGCGACTGGCCGTCCGCTGTGGCGAAGAAGATGTCCGACGCCAGCGTGAGGGATGGTGGCAAGAGTGCCTGGACGTCCAAATAACGGCTGGGGTGAGGGAACAACTTACGTTGCGCCGAGTCAGCTCGAGCTGACTCGGCTGCGGAGATTCTGCTTGCTCAACGCGATTCTGTACCTCTGCACTGCGGCGCTGGTCGCGTTTTTTCGGCTCCTCGGCGCGAAGCTGGTCGACGAAGGACAGGTGCGGGTCGCCGCGCCTTTGCTCGCGCAGGAACAGCTCTGCGCGGCGTCGCTGGTCGTCCTCGCCGGGTTGCTGCTGTGGGCTCGCGGGGCGATGGGCCTGGATCCGGCCGCGCGGGAGCGGGTGGCTCGGGTGGGGCGTATCGCCCGCGTGCTCGCCCTGCTCATTGCTGCGATCTGCGCCGCGGGTGTGACCGTCGTTCTGCTGCTGCCGATCTCGGACGCCAGGCTGCCTACCGCGCTAGTGACCGGCCTCGTGATCGTGTTCGCGCGCCATACCTATGCAGGAATGGCCAAGCTGCCGCGCTGAGCACGCCTGGATCACCGGGGCGTCAGTAGTGATACTCGGGCGGGTCTTCACCGATGACGGGGGGTGCGACGCGGCTGCCGTCGCCCCAGATGTCCTCGGTCTCGATCAAGTAGCTGGGGCGTCGGTGCTCGGTGTCCTGCTCGCCCCGGCCCTGCCCGCCACCGACCATCGGGGGGAACGCGCCGCCTGCCCCGGGGCCGCTCCCCGGACCACGACTGGGTATGTCCGTGATGCCTTTCCCGGCTCCGGTGACGCTCTCAGCGTTACCGGTCGAGCCGAACCCACTGCGGCCCAGTGCGGTCACCGCACCCGAGCCGCGCGGGCCGAATCCGCCACCACGGCCGACACCGACACCGGATCTGCGCCGTTCCGCGCCGATCTCACCGATCCCTGCGGGGACGGACGGGAGGCTCGGTATGCCGGTTCCCCCTCCGGCTGGAGAACTGGGGCCGGAGA
The DNA here is from genome assembly GCA_050699895.1 of Pseudonocardiaceae bacterium. Taxonomy (GTDB): domain Bacteria; phylum Actinomycetota; class Actinomycetes; order Mycobacteriales; family Pseudonocardiaceae. The sequence continues at coordinate 1,940 of JBOHFY010000125.1, read as the reverse complement.
TGCCCGGAACGTGCGACGCCAGCTGCCCCGGTGTAGACGCTGGCGCCATGCTGTCGAGCGGATGGCCGCCACCGTCAGGGCCGCCACCGCCGGGAACTGGGTTATGACCGCCGGGCACTGGGCTACCGCCACCGGGGCCACTACCGCCAGGGGTCGGTGCGATATGCTGGCTGTTCCCGCTGCTGGGGCTCCCCCCTGCGCGACCGCCTCCCGCGCCGCTGCCTGGTGCGCCGCCGTTGCCGCCCGGCGTCGGCACGCGGGGACCCGGCCCGGTACCTCTGGTGTCGAGCTCCGGCGGCGGCGTGAAGGCGGGCATCATTCCGTTGGTGCTGAGCAAGGACGCAATGTAAGTCTCAATGACCTGGACGGCCTCAGCGTACGCCGCATCGTGCCGCGCGGCCTGCGCGTAGGCGTCCCCCTGGATCTGTAACCATTCGCTGGGGTTATTCGTCGAGTTGATCCGGTTCTGGTATGCCGCCGGGTCGTAGGGCACCGCAGCCGGCATCGACCGCTGCGCGGTCTCGACAGCCTCGGCTTGGTTACGCATGACGGTGCCGCCCATGTGTTGCATTTTCTCGGCGGTCGCCTGGCACCAGGTTGCCAGCTCGCTCAGCCTCACGCGGGCCGCTGTCCCAGCCTGCCCGATCCAGATCGACCGGCTGCTGGTCTCCGCGCCCTGCAGGATGGCACCGAAATCAAGGATCTCGCTGCTCATCTTGGTCCACAGCTGACCCAGCTCGTACACCTGGGCGCCATCGGCTTGGGCGATCGCATTGACGAGGTCGGAGTGCTTCAAACTGCTTGTGTTCGTCTGCGGGATACTGACCGCAGACCGCATCGGCAGGTCCGATTCAGAAGGTTCACTCGGCGCCATTCCTACCCCCTATGGCAGCTTTGACTCAACGAGCACAGCGGCTCGGTCGGTGACCGCGCAGGCTCGGGTGGTGTCGTTCCGATACAGGGTCAGCACAGTCACGTTCGCGGTGTCGCTAACCTCGAAGTCGATCTCGCAATACCCTGGTCCGATGCCGTCCAGAGCGCGCTTCGCCCGGTGGCGGCCGATCGTGACGTCGGTAATGCTGGACGCGTCGGTGAGGTCGAGCCCATCGATCCCGAGGCGCTCGTTAATGCTGGTGGAGAGACCGCCACCCCCCGGGGCGGTCCAGTTGCAGCGGCGCAGGTAGCTGATCTTCTCGGCCCGTCCTTGTGGGCGCATGCCGAGTGAGCTGGCTTCCTGGGTGGTGAGCAGGTTACACGCCTCAATCGCGGCCAAGCCCGCTGACGACGCGACGGCTGGCTGCGGGGACGCCGAGGACAACGGCGGTCCTGAGGCCCCCGGCTCGGGTGCTGGGTTGCCCGCCTGGGGTGCCGAGCAGCCCGCCACCAACAGCACCAAGGCCGACGCTGCGAAGCCGGTGCGGATGCTCATCCTTCACCGGCTAACGGAAAGCTCTGCCCGGCTTGTGCGTCGACCTGTTCGTAGGTTCGCATGCAGATCTCGACTACTTGGCAGAGGTTGTCCAGATCCACTCCGAAGCGCCACAGCACGAAGTCCAGCGACTGCTGGTCCCCGGAAGCCACGAGAGCGTCGAGTGTCGCGATGGCCTGCGCCTCGTTCAGGTCGCCCAGCGGAATCTTCTCGTGCTTGATGTTGTGGATCAGCATTAACCGCTCGGCCAGGGCCTCCTTAATCTGTTCGATGGACTTCATGATCTGGCCGGCCGCTTCTGTGTCGATGGCGAACATGCCTTGCTGCGCCGCCTCCAGGAAGCTGACGCCTTCGCCCGCCGGTTGCATCGCTCACCCCAAGCGTTGCTCGTGTCTGACCGTGTTCGCAGCGTCACGGCCGGCGTCATCATGCCAGATGCCCGCGGCACGTGGTTGTGCTGGATCACGGGTCGGGCTGTGCGGCGACCACCCACGCCGGGTCAGGTCGACCT
>JBOHFY010000124.1:0-5390 GCA_050699895.1 Pseudonocardiaceae bacterium | reverse complement strand
GGCGATGGAGCAGGCGCGCTCGGCGGCATGGCCTTGGAGATCATTGACGCGGCTAAGGTTCCACAGGATCGTCGTCGCGTCGTCACTCCCAGTAGCTAAAATGTGTCCGTTGGGCCCGAAGGCCACCGACCAAGGCGTGGTGCTGGTCTGCCAGCCACCGGTCCAGGCCCTCCTCGGGCAGGGAAGAGAAATCGCTCATCGTTCTTCCCCCGTCACACCGAGATGCTGGGCGAGCGTCTTGCGGGCCTTCCACAGATTGGACCGGACCGATTCACTGGTGATCTTCAGCTCCGCAGCGATCTCCGCCGGGGTGTAGCCCTCCAGCCGCCACGCCATGACCTGCCGTTGCCGCGGTGGACGCAGGTCAAGCAAGCGTAGGACCTCGTGTTGTTGTTTCCAGGCCGTCACATTGGTCAGCGGCGGAAGCAGGGAGCTGTGCTCGGGAATCTCGCTGGCTGGGTCTTCTGGCTCAACGCGGGCGATGTGCCGAGCCAACTCCCGGGACGCGACCCGCCGTGCCCAGGCCTCGGGCTCGCGGATCGTCGACCAGTACCGATACGCCGCACTCATGGTCACCTGGGCGAGGTCAGCGGCGTCGGGCAGCCGCGCGCCCTGCCACACCAGGAACCCGACCAAGGTGGGGACGAACCGGCGGTAGAAGGCGCTGAAGGCCGCATCGGCCAGCGGGGCTGAGCCCTGGTCGGGCGCAACAGGACTGCCGGCCGGCAGTTCGCGCTCATCCATGGTCGGCCTTATCAGCCTGAGGGCGGTCCATGGTCAACCTCAGCCAAGTGCCATCCGGCTGTCCCTCATCGATCTGGCTCCCCTCCGGCAGGGCCCGAGCGATCGCGACCAGGTAGTGGTGGCGCTCCCGCTGCCGCTGTAGTTGCCAGCGTAACCGCAGGCTCAGGGCGAGCAGCGATAACGACCCCCGCGCGCCGATCACCGCGACCACCCACACCAGGCTCATCATGAACGGGCCCCCTGCCATCCTCGGCGGCTATCACCCCTTACCTTGTGAGAGGCTCCGCCCGGCCGCACCGTGAACCCGCCCGCTGATCCGGGTCAGTGGCCGTCGTCGTCAGTGGCCGGTTTCGCCTGGTCGACCGACGGGGCGGGGAACACGGTGTGCCGGGGAGCGGGCATGGGGGTGTCGGTGCCCTGCACGCTGGCCCAGATGGCCTGGTTGAACTGCTGCATGTCGATCTGGTCTTCCTTGGTCAGGTCCTGGAGCTGCGACTGGGCCGAGAACGGGGCGTTGACCGGGTTGACCTCGTGGAAGTCCTGGGTCGGCTTCGTCGCGGTGTAGGGGCTGAGGTCGGGCCGGGTGTCGAAGACGGCGAGCATCGGGGTGGCGTAGGCGTCTATAAGGGCTGATCACCTCGGCCACGGTGCGGTGCGCATCGACGTGGTCGGGCCCGTTTTGGGCGTCGTCCTCGGTGATGAAGATGGCGGTGGAAGCCCAGTACTTGGAGTGCGGCACGACGTCCACGACCTGGCCGAGTGCCCAGTCGTTGTCGGCGACGTAGGCCCTGGGCGTGGGGGCGCCGCGCTTGGTGCCCGCGTTGTGGTCGTTGGGCAGGCGGAGCAGCTCGACGGTGGGCAGGTTGTCGCCCGTGACGTAGCCGTCGAACTCCTTGCGCCACTCGGTGAACCGGGGCACACCACAGCTCGCGCTGCGCGGGGTGACGCTGTTCGGGCTGTCCGGGCAGGACAGGTCGAAGCCGCGGAAGGAGTGGTCGGTGCGGGCGTCGAGCACCGGATCGGTGGCCTGGGAGGTGCCGTCGGGCTGGGTGGTGACGTAGAAGCCGTAGTTACGGAAGGAGATCTTGGAGGCGGCCAGCCGGTCCCAGATGTAGGCCTGGGCCGGGTCGCGGTTCGGGGCGATCGCCGGGTCGCCGCTCTCCGTGGGGTAGGGAGCGCCCCGACCGGAGTAGTTGCCCGCCCACACCTGCTCGGAGTAGGGGTTGGAGTTGGCCGCGACGGTCCAGTTCCAGCCCTGGGCGCTGACCTCGGCGTCGGCATAGAAGTTGTCCAGAGTGACGTACCCGCGCTCCAGCGCGCGGGCGTTGGGTGCGGACTCCGGGCCGAACAGGTTCAGCGCGGGGTCACCGTCGCCCTTGCCCAGGCTACCGAACACCTGGTCGTAGGTCCGGTTCTCCTTCACCACGTAGATCACGTGCTGGATCGGGCTGCGCTCCCCCACATGGCGCGGCACGACGCTCGACGGGTGCCCCCCGGCGCGGACCTCACCCCGGGAGTCGAACCCGTCATTGCGGGCCACCTGCTCGGTCCACGTCCTGAGCCGGCCGTTCTCCGCCGGGATCGGCACGGTGGACAGCGTGCCGACCATCATCGAACCGGAGTACTGGTCGCGTGCGGGGGACTTGGGGTCGTACGGGTTGGGGTGGCCTGGCCCGTTGTTGGGCCCCGCGCCCAGGCCCTTGCCATTGGTGATGACCAGCGCCCGCTCACCCGCGACCAGCGCGGTGGGATACCAGGCGGTCGGGATGAGGCCGGTGACGCGTCCCGATGCCAGGTCGATGACGGCGACGTCGTTGTTGCCCGCGTTGGCGACGTAGAGCGTGCGCCCCTCCCGGGACAACGCCAGCGCATCGGGGTTGCTGCCGACCTGCGCACCCGGGTAGGGGCGAGGCTGATGGTGCGGGTCACCGCCGCCGTGGCGGCGTCGATCACACTGATCTCATCGGAGTCGCCGTCGGCCACATCCAGGGTGCGCCCGTCGGCTGAGGACAGCGCCTTGTTGGGGTGCGTGCCGACGGTGATCGTCTTCTGCTGGGCCGGCTCCGGGCCGGTGAGGTCACACACCGAGACGGTGTTGGCGCCCTGATTGGTGACGAGCAGCCGGTGCCCGTCCGGGGTGAGCGCGATGCCCGCCGGCAACGGGTTGATCTTCGATCCGGCCGGGTTGGTGGTCGGCAGCGGGAGGGGCGAGCCCTCGGTGAGCCTGCCGCCGCGGACCGTGTAGCGGCGGATGAGGTTGTTGCCACCACCGCTGGCGTACAGCGTCGCGGCCAGCGCGACTCCCATCATGATCCGCCGTCGACGCTTGGCCCCAGAACCGCTCATCGGCCTCAAGTTTTCAGTAACTGGGTCTCGATGCCACCCCCAGGTCAGGGTTGGTAGTTCGCGAGGAACTTGGTAGCGGCCGTGACTCCGTTGTCGAACAGGAGCTGTTGGACGGCGGGCGTGATAGCGAAGTCGGTCGCCGAGACGTCCATGGTGTCGACATACACGGTGCGGGCGCCGGCCCCTTCGTCGTGCAGCGGGTAGCGGTTCCACTCCCCGAGCGCGGTGTGCGCGATGGCCAGCAGCTCACTGATATCACCGTGCACGGCTTTATCAGGCACGTTGACCGGGGGTTGCGTGGACAGTTTTACCCCCCATGTCGGCCAGCGGGGTTCCGCCCCGTCAGTGCGGTCGAACACAGTGATCGGGAAGTTCTGCAGCAGCCCGCCGTCCACCCAGGTGCACTGCCCCTCGGGGGTGATCTGCCGAAACGGTTGGAAGAAGAACGGAATCGACATCGACGCGCGGACCGCGTCGACGACGGGGTAGGCATCCATCGCGGCGAGCTGTTCCTCGACGCTGGCCCGCGCCGGATCCGCCAGCAGGTAATACGGCAGGTCCCAGGGCAGCCGGACCAGCGCTTGGCGGGTCAGGTCGGAGGCATGCACAACCAGCCGGTATCGCTGCAGCAACGGCAGACTAGTGTCGAGGTCGTCGGTGATCCGCAGATCACCGAACGTGTGGATGCCAAGAGGGTCAAGCTTGGAATGCAGCCACTGGTTAAGGTAGCCGGTGCTGTAAAAGCCCTGATGTCTGACCAGCGCGTCAGCCATGCCCAGCCACCCCAGATGCCGCTCACCCCAGCTTTTGGCCATGAACCGCGTGTAATCCAGCTCCCGCATGTCATTCTCCAGCTGTGCCAGCGGCACTCCCGCGGTTTGGTAGGCCGCGATCAACGCGGCAACGATCGCCCCCGCCGAGGTACCACCCACCCGAGGAAAAATGTAACCGGCTTTGCTGAGCGTGACCACCGCTCCGGCCAGACCAATGCCCTTCACCCCACCGCCTTCGAGCACCAGGTCCGCGCCACACGCCAACACATGTTGCTCCAACGTCTTGGCCATAACCCGCACCTCTCCAGGGAAATCGTCCGTCTGTCCAACCTCGCCGTGACGCTAAGTTGGGCCAGCGGCGGTGTCGGGAGTAACGGCCTGCTCGACTTCGCCGGGCCGGCTACCCGGCCTGGTTGGGAACATGCGCCGCCGACGTCGGAGGGCTACTGGGGTACCGCGGGTCCACCGGACACCGCGCCGCCTGGGTTGTCTACCTCACCTGGGGTCTTGCTTCCCGTCTTGAGCTGCGGTGCTTGCAGGAGCGTGAGCACCGCGGCCGCGCCGATGATGATGGCGGCGGTGGCCAGCGTGCGTACGGTGCCGGTGAGCTGCGCGTTCAGCGGGCTCCCGGGCATCGCCAGGCCCCAGGCAGCACCCGCGACGAGGGCGGCCAGCGCCTCCGCGATCGGGAACCTTCTGCGGTTGTCCGGGGATATGACTCCCGCAGGTCCTCGCGAGGCGCGATAATAGGCGCGCCAGACAGCCGCAAGAATGACCATCAAGAAAAAGCCATAGACCCACCATCGGAATGGCAGGTATGCGCGGGCATCGGGCGCGCTCAGCGTTCCTACGGTGACACTGACCAACGCGGTGTATGCCGCTAGCGGCTCGGTCGGGATCGCGCTGATGAGCACATCGACGAACTGTTGCGGTACGCCGCCTTGCTCGGGCGGTGTGCCGGCGGGCTGGCCTCTGGCTGCTCCAGTGGGTTGCACGACCGCCGCCTCCGCGGCGCCGCCGCCGACCACCTGTCCGGGAGAAGCCTTGTCACGAGCTACGGCGAGAGCCGCCAGCGACCGGATACTCATCGAACCTCCCCGTGCTCACGCGGCCACTTACTCAGATCTGAGACTTCAGAGATGACAGTAAGGTTGACGGCGGCGATGGTCCACTGAGGTGAGAGCAGGCCCCCGGCAAAGTCGCGAGAACAGCTGTGACCCGCGGCTAGCGCGACAGCCGCAGTGCGTGATCCTCCAGCGCATGTCGCGACCACCGCACCCCCCTCCATAACCAACCCCACAACGCATCGCCCAAGCGGGACCTCGCTCGCGGGCGAGGCTCACCGCCGTGAACTCGACGAAACCGACCTTGACACGCCCGAAAACGTCCGTGACGTCGAGTTCACGGACAGCGCCGACCCCACTCCGAAGCGCACACCACCCACTGGCTACGCCGCCACCGCACCCGCGACCACACATACCACCACCAGCGACAACACCTCACACATCACAATGTGCCGCTGTCGTG
>JBOHFY010000123.1:0-2901 GCA_050699895.1 Pseudonocardiaceae bacterium | reverse complement strand
GGCCACCTCGGCGGCACTCTCCAGGAAAGGCTATTGAGCCGCTACGTGTGTCTCCCCTCGCCTTGTAAATCTATCGGCCCGTAAGATTCTGGGTAGGGTACCAGAGCCGCCACGGTGCATGGCGGGGCCCAACCTCCGGAGGCGGGAGCGCAGGTTCGAGTCCTGCCGAGGCCCTGCCGGTCTCTGTGTTGATGTCCGCGCTCGTGTCTGCCTCACCTGACTCGACTGTCATTCGATGTGATCACAGCCACCTTGCGGAGCCTTTGCAGAAATTTAGGGGGACGGTCTCAAAGGGTCAGCGCTCAACCGGCGGCCGATCGGGGACCTCGCGAACGGCGCCTCTCAGGCCGGACATCTCGGAGGTCGTACCAGCGGGGCAGGACAGGTGTAGGTGCTAATGCGAGATGCGCGGATGGGCAACCAGCTCAGGATCAATCCCATCACGTGATCTCCGTACTGGGTCTCTACAGCACCGGAACGGGGTGGGACGCGGCGAGACCGCAGGCCATCGGGGTGATCCCGGGGATCATCTCCAGTCCCGCCGTGAGGGGGTCCAGCCGTCGCGCCTGGTGGAATCCGAGGGGAGGGTAGGCAGGCGCGAGGGCCGGAGTCTGCACAGGCTCAGTGCGCACGCCGCCCCGCTTCTGGTGCGGGCGGTGGCGGCACGTCGGGGGTGTCCGGACCAGCCGGGCCAGGTGTGCTGTCCTGGCGGGGTGTGGTGGCCACGCGGGCTGCCGGCTGGCGGGTCAGTTGCCACTGGTGGGCTATCCGTGCGCGCAGGAGATGGTCGGGCTGGTGCAGCCAGCAATTCACCTCGAAATACACCACACAATCCTGACGACGCCGCCCAAGGACTGAACCCGGGCGGCGGCATGACCGGCAGCGGCCGTGCCGGTCGATCGGATGGGCCATCAGCAGGGCATACAGGGCACCACTGACCCGGCAGGGCAGCGAGTCGAGTCCCTCCGCAGCGCCAGGCCTGGCCTGCACACCCTCGCGCAGGACCTGGCGCAGCGCCGTGTACATAACGTCGTAGGTGGCCTGGTGCCCCGAGGGAGTGGTACAGATCATCGAGCTCACCCCACCGTCTGCCCGGCCGCCGAGAGCACCGGCAGGATCTGGTGCCCCCCGTGGTCGGGATCACGGGGGGCACCAGCGTCTGGCGTGGTGGTCGAGACGGATCGCCGGTCAGCACATGTCGCTATGACATGCTCCCGGCGCTGCATCCACGCCAGGTGCGCCAGGCGCTCGGCCATCTCTTGCTGAGTCCAGCCCAGCTGGTGGCGATACTCCCGCAACCGCGGGCGCTCGGAGTCGGCGGTCACGACTGAACACCTCCCTACGGCTGAGAGCCCGATCGGCCAGTCCAGCCGGGCATGGGAGAAGTGTCGCGGCTGACGAGGCCTGCGGGCTAACAAGCGGGAGCTGTACAAGCGGCACGTGTAAAGGAGAGCCTCAGCTCAACAGGACCGGCCGGTGTCGCCAGGCGAGCCTGGGCAGCGCGGCGCCAGCAGCCTGGGTGGGCTCGTGACCGGCGTACCATCGCACGATCTCGGCTGTAAACGGCACGGCGGAGATAATTGACCCTTCCGCGTTGACGTCGGCGACGTTGCCGAACAGCTCGTCGTACACCGATACGTCGATCGCAACGACGGTCAAAATGTCGGTGGCTAGGGTGAGTGGATCGACCCCGATCCCAACGCAGAACGCTGTGACCTGGCCGGTGTAGAGAGCCCGGCTGAGTCGGGCGGCGAATGGCCAGGCGTCGTAGTCGATCGGTGCGCGGTCCGTGTGGTAATCCTCGGCCTTGCCGCGTAGTTCCTCGGCGAGTTCGCGAACAATGCAGCGCCACAGGGAGAAATCGTTGGTGACGTTCCACGGTTCCTCGCCCACTGGCTGGAAGACCCCGACCGGCAGGACTTGGTACATGCCCCCGGCGTGGCTGACTGTGGCGCCGTCACGGCGGTGGAGTGGGAACGTCGCCGCGCCGGTCGTCCGGTTGTGTCGGAGAGTAAGCGTGCTGAGGGCGACATTCACCGGGCGACGGGCCGGGTCGCAGGGGTCGCCGATTGTGGCCCGGAGGTTTTGTGTAGTGATCTCGCCGAGCGTCGCTGCGGTGTACTCGTGCGCGGCGGCGTCTCCCACGTCGATCCCGTCAAAATAGGCGCCCCGGCCGAACACCATTCGCGGGCCTGTTTGCAGGTCCGCACCAAGCAAGCGGTACGTAGAGCGATTCGCGAAGATCCCCGGCGCGGCCAGGTCGGCGACCGCCTCGGAATACGTGTGATACCTGCTGCCGTCGGCCCGCACCGGGAGCAAACGCCAGGCGGGCGGCTCGGTGCCGGTGATTCCGCTGAATCCCGCGTCCGGGGTGTACCGCAACTCGATCCGGTTAAGCGAGATCGGCGTCGGTGAGGTGCCCTGGTCAGGGCTTCTCGCTCCTTCTTGAGCCTGTCTGACTACAGGCCGAGGATGCGTTCCCGGTGGCGCCAGGCCAGGGCCAGGCAGGCCGCGCCATCTGGAGACAGGGGTTCGGAGCTGAGCAGTCGCCGCACCGAGTCCCGCGTGAACGGGACCCCCTCACTGGCCCGACCGTCCCCGATCACGACGATCTCACCTTCCTCGTTGTAGCGAGTCGCGGCCCCGAACGCGCGGCTGAACACGTCGTCGTCGATCACAACAACGGTCAGAATCGTCGCACCAAGAGTCAGGGCGTCCAGTCCGAGACCGAGAAAGAACGGGACCAGGACGCCGGCCGCCTGAGCGTCCTCCAGTTCCCGGTACAGCGGCCAGGAGTCGTAGTCGATCGGCTTGCTCCGGGTTCCGTCGTGCTCTGGTGTGCCGAGCAGCTCCTCGGAATACTCCCGGACGATATTGCGCCACAGGTCGAAGTCATTACGC
>JBOHFY010000122.1:0-2220 GCA_050699895.1 Pseudonocardiaceae bacterium | reverse complement strand
GTTGGGTGAGCGCCACATCTTCTTCAGGCCGAATTCCTCGACTCGTGCCTCGTCGGGGGTGATAGTGGCGCATTTGACGCCCACCCCGTGTCTAGCGATCGCGTGCGCGGCCTCGATGGTGACCTGGTCATCGGTGGCGTCCCGGTGTTGAATGCCGAGGTCGTGATAGTCGAGGGTGATGTCGAGATAGGGCAAGATCAGCTTGTCCTTGATGGTCCGCCAGATGACCCGCGTCATCTCGTCGCCGTCAAGCTCGACGACAGTTCCCATTACCTTGATCAAGATGTCCTCCTTCGGTGGACCCGTGAGTGGCGATGGGACCTATGACTCGCATCGCCACTCACAGGCGCAGCACGTCGGCCTGTTTGGCCGCGACGGCCCGCGCGGCCTGCCGCAGCTGCGCGAGCTCGCCGGCGGTCAGCGGGATTTCCACCACCCGGTGTACCCCACCTCGACCCAGTTCGGCGGTGACGCCCAGGTAAACATTGGAGATCCCGTATTCACCGTCCACCCAGGCGCAGACCGGCAGCACGGCACCAGCGTCCTCGTGGACCGCGCGCACCATGCGGGCCGCCGCGGCGGACGGGGCGTAGTACGCCGAGCCAGTCTTGAGCAGGGCGACAACCTCGGCGCCACCGTTTCGGGTCCGGGTGGCCAGCTCGTCGATCTTCTCGGGGGGCAGCAGGTCGGCCAGTGGCTTGCCGTTCACCGTGCACGCGCTGGGCACCGGGACCATGGTGTCACCGTGCGAGCCCAGCGTCAGGGTGCGCACCGAGGACACCGGGACGCGGAGTTCCTCGGCCACGAAGCTGGTGAACCGGGCGGTGTCGAGCATCCCGGCCTGGCCCATCACCCGGTGCCGAGGGAACCCGGTGGCGAGCTGGGTCAGCGCGGTCATCTCATCCAGCGGGTTGGACACCACGATGATGACCGCGTCCGGGGCGTGCCGGGCGACGTTCTCCGCGACCTGCCGGACGATGCGGGCGTTGACCTCGATCAGGTCCATCCGGCTCATCCCCGGCTTGCGGGGTAGCCCGGCGGTGATCACGACGATGCCGCTGCCGGCGATCGCCGCATAGCCCGAGCCGTCCAACCCGGTGGTCTGGCCGACGATCCTGGTCTCGAAGCCCTCCACCGGAGCGGACTGGTTCATGTCCAGCGCCAAGCCCTCCGGCTTGCCCTCGATGATGTCGGTGAGCACGACGGTGTCGAACAGGTCGTACTCAGCCAGCCGCTGCGCGGTGGTCGCGCCGTAGAAACCGGCCCCGATGACCGCGACCTGCCCGAAACGTGCCATTGATGGAGGTTATCAAGCGCGCTTGGCTCAGCCGCCGGCCAGTGGTCCCCCGGTGATGGTCAACGCCACGGCCAGCATCAACAACCCGAAGACGCCGTAGGTGAGCACGTCCACGACGCGGCGGCGGATCCCGAGCAACCCGGTCCACTCCGGCGCGAGCACTGCCCGCAACCCAGCGGCGAGCAGCAGCGCACCGCCGATGATCACCGTGCCTTCCCGCCAGTGGTACTGCGCGATGCGCACCATGCCCACCGCGACCACCGCCAGGACCAGGCCGAAGGTCAGCTGTGGCCGCAGGCTCGTCCGCCTAGCCATGGCGGGTCGCCTTGCCCTGGCGGGTCGCCTTGCCGTTCAGGATCACCGCGCGCACCGGGGCATCTTTGCACCGGAGCTCACGCGTGACCGCTCCCGGCCCGATGGCGCCCAGGCAGCGCGATCACGGCGACCGCGACCAGGGCCAACGCGGTGCCGATCAGGGTGGTGGCGGTGAGACGCTCATCACTAGTGGGCAGGAACAGGTCCAGCAACACCGCGCCGAGAAGCTGCCCGGTCACGGAGCCCAGCCCCAGCAGGAGCACCCCGGTGACCGGCACGATCGCCGCGGCGGCGCCGATGAACAGCACCCCCAGCGGACCGCCCAGGTAGAGCCACGGCTGCGCGGGCAGCGGGCGGGGCGGCCCGCGCAGCGCGATCTCCACCGCCCAGGCCAGCATCAGCGCGAGAGCGCCCACCACGAAGTTGACCAGTGCGGCCGGCAGCATCCCGGCCAGGGCCGGCCCGCCGTCCCGGGCGGCCGCGCCAACCCGCCCGTTCACCGCCTGCTGCCAGGCGGTACCCACCCCGGCCAGCGCGGGCAGCACGGCCGGCCACAGGGCCTGGGCGGCGCCGATCCGGTCGGAGACGGCCAGCGCTACGGCCACCAG